>NZ_JBLROA010000118.1:0-8998 GCF_047921505.1 Micromonospora sp. SL1-18
TTCGTCATAGCACTGACGAGCGAGAACGATCAGAGGTAACAGGGAGGAACAATGGCACCACTGGTTTCCACCATCGAGATCGCGTGCCCGCCGGAGGTGGTCTTTGCCTTCGCCGCCGACCCGCTACACTTCGCCGACTGGCAGCGCGACGTGGTCAGCGTCCGCATGTTGAGCGACTCACGGTTCGTCACGATCAGGCGGATCAACGGCACCGAGCGGACGATGACCCAACGGATCTCCCACAATGATCCGCCTCGCAGCATTGCCGTTCAAGGCATCGATGGCCCGTTCCGTCCACACGCCACGATCACCATCGAGCCTACCAACGACGGTGCCCGGTCACGAGTCACCTTCACCCTCGATTTCGAAGGTCACGGACTCGGCGTACCCCTGATACCGCTGGTGCGCCGGCAGGCGCAGAAAGGCGCACAAGCCAGCTACCAGAACCTCAAGAAACTCCTCGAAGGCCACCAGTAACCGGGCCGATGGCCGCTTCCAACCGCCTGTGCCACCCGGCGCCGTACGACGGGCGTCGCCCGGCCGTCCGTGACCGTCACCGCGAGAATGAGAGTCCTCATCTCCCGGCGCCGACGCCATGGATGCGACAAGGCCGTGCGGGCCCATTCTGACGACACATCAGGATGGTCCCGCACGGCCGCTTCCATGACCGAACCGGAGCCGCTCAGCTGTCACACGCCAAGTCGTAACGACTACACGGCTGCAATGGCACGCTGGAGGTCAAGGAGGTCACTCCCCTTGCCAAGGTCCGTGCCGAAGTCGAGCCTCTCGGATTCGATGTCTCCGGTGAATGCTCCGTGAGCAGACGGTTTGTCGAGCCCACCCGAACCAGGGTTGGTGAGGCCGGTGATCCCTGCGGTGAGGGAGGCTGGCGCTACATCGGAAACCTCCATGCCCAGGTTCTTGTCGTTGGTGACACGGATGCCCCAGTGGACGATGCGGCATCCGAAGTAGGGCCCAGCGTCGCCCGCGCCTCCGACGCCCGCGTCCTTGTTGGTGATGGTGATGTCGGTGCGGAGGTTCTCGAAGGGCAGCTGTCGATGCGTGTCGAAGAGGCCTGTCTCCATGAGACCCCGTCGGTATACGTTGCCGCTTGAGAGCCCCTCGAGGTTGAGGCCGTGAAGGACGCTGCCGCGCACCGCGGGGACGGTGAAGTTCTCCAGGTGGAAGTCCTCGATCAGGTTGTCATGAGCGAGGATCCGGCATGCGACGAAGTGGTGGAGTGAGCGGCCACCGGCAGAGATGCCGGACATGGTGCATGACTTGGCACCCGTCAGTGCGAAGGCCACATCGGCGTTAAGAACGTGGATGTCCTTGGCCCAACAGTCGTAGACCGCTTGGAAACAAACCCCGTTCGAGCCCGGGTGCTGGTTGTGGGCCGTCTGCGGGATGAGGTTGTTCTCGATCGTCAGCCCTTCGACCCCGCTGTCATGGATGGTCGGCCCGAGTTCGCGAAGCCGAGCGGGCGTCTCTCGGTGGATGGAAATCCTCAAGGGCTGCTCGATCCGCACCGACCGGGGAGAAAGGATCTCGATGACCTTGACCGGCCATCGCCAGGCCTGTAGATCTTCGAAGGCGGTCGGTGTCGCGATGCGAGCACCGTATTTGGCCCAATCGTACGTGTTCGCTCCGGCGATGTTGCCAGCCATCTCCTTGAGCAGCCTGTGGTTCGTCGGGTTGTCCACCTCGAGAGCCACCATTTCGCCAGCCGTGAGATTGGCGGTGGAGTCGACGAAAAGGACATCGGTGCCGCGGGTCGCCGGCGCGACTGCGGCCAGGGTCGAACCCCACAAGAAGCACTCGCTGAGTTCGGCCGCGAAGTCGTTGGCGAACGACTTGGCCAGCCGCTCGCGGGCGATGAAGAAGATTTGGCCGCCGGTCCACGACCAGTTGGTGCCACCCGCGTCGAGAGACTCACGCAGGGGACGCGAGAAGTACAGGGTTGTCTTTCCCTTGCCTGCCCCTCGCAGGACCACGTTGGAGTCGCTGACGAACAGGGGCCGGTCGAGAACGTAGCGCCCGGGCTCCAGCTTGAGAACGCCCCCACCGGCCGCACCGAGTCGGTCCAGCGCTGCCTGAAGAGCGTCACTGACGTCGACACCTGTGTCGGGACGGATGCCCAAGCCCTGGGCAGGCGTGACGCCCTCGACCACCGGCGAGGGCTGGATGGCTCCGCGCCGGTATCCCACCCGTCGCCAGTCCCCGAGGTTGTGGTAGCTCGACGGCGCCTCCGACCACGCGTCCAAGATCGCTTGGAGGTCGGTCGGAAGGCTGCCGAGGCCCGCCTTGCTCGAGGTTGACGCGGCGGCAGCTTCGGCCAAGGACGACGTGCCGATGGTGAACGCTGCCGTGCCGGCAGCCCCCGCGGCGGCCGCCTTAAAGAGGGAACGCCTCCCAAATGTGCCTCGGCCTGTATGGTTGCTCATGCCTTTCCTCCAGGGCTCTTTCATTCTCTTCAGTCGTTCGAGATATCTGATTTCCTTGTTTCGATCGCCTTGATTGACACCACAAGGCATGCGGACCACTCCCGGGGAGGGTTGATTGCCAGGGCCCGCCGGAGGCGGCCGCATGTTCAAGATCGCCGTCATGGTGGCCACCGGCATCACGCCGAGCGCTACCGTGAGGTCCTCGGGATCCACTGCGCGACAAGCGAGTCCGGAGCCGGCTGGTGTGCCGCTGGCTGAAGTGGCTGTGAGCTGGGCGGATTCGGTTCTTGAGACCCGCAAGGCCAGCTCAGGTGCATCTCTTTCCGGGGACCGTTGGTGGTGCTCGTGTGCGGCGGCACGACCATCTCCCAGGACAGTCCTTCTGATCGCAGCCATTACTACTGGCTGGAAGGTTCGGGGCACCCTGTCTCCGCCGCACGGTGCCTTCGTGATGGCTCCGTCGGCGCTGAGGTCGGCCAACTTGCTCATGTGGCGCTACGCCCAGTACAGCGCGCCCACCCAGGTCACGCTTAACCGAACGAGCTGATGGTGGCTGGGGGGCTTGGCCAGGTCGATGATCCGGCCAAGCTCCTCAGCGTTCGTGTAACGGCTGCTGGGATCGGTTGGTCCGGCTTACTGGTACAGCACCGCCGCGATCTCGGGGTTGTCGACGTTCGTCTTGTCGTACCAGTAGTAGCCGGTGTCGATCACCTTGGGCAGGCTCTCACCCTTGATCGACTTCATGGCCGCGCTGACCAGCTGCTCACCGATCCCGATTGGATTCTGGGTGATGGCCCCCGCCATGACACCGCTCTTGATGGCATCAATCTGGGCTTTCCCGGAGTCGAACCCGACGATCTTGATGCCCTTCTTGCCGCTCTCCTCGACGCCCTTGATGGCACCGATGGCCGAGCCCTCGTTGGAGCCGTAGATCCCGGCGATATCGGGGTTCGCCGCAATGATCGACTTGGTGATGTCCGCGGACTTCGCCTGGTCGCCACCGCCGTACTGTGGCTCCAGCAGGGTGATGCCCGGCGCGTTCGCTTTGATCCACTCGATGAAACCGTCTCGGCGGTCGATGCCCGAGCGGCTGGTCTGGTCGTGTACGACGACGGCCACCTTGCCCTTGCCGCCGAGCAGCTCGGACATGTGCTTGGCAGCCTCGGCGGCGGCCGCCTTGTTGTCCGTGGCGGCCGTGGTCACCGGGATGTCGCTGTCGACGCCGGAGTCGAATGCGATCACCGGGATGTTGGCCGCCTTTGCCTGCGCCAGCAGCGGCGCCGCGGCCTTGCTGTCCAAAGCGGCGAAGCCGATCGCCGCCGGCTTCTTGGCGATCGCGTTGGTCAGCATGGTGACCTGCGCCTCGATGTCGGACTCGGTAGCCGGGCCCTCGAAGGTGATCCTGGCTCCCTGCTTGGCAGCCTCCTTCTCGGCCCCCTGCTTCACCGCCTGCCAGAACTGGTGCTGGAACCCCTTGGAAACGATGGCGATGTACGGCTGGGCCCCATCGCCACCGGCCCCGTCCGATTTAGAGCTACATCCGGACACGGCCACCATCAGCGTTGCGGCCGCAACTCCGGCCAGAATACGCCTTCTTCTCATGTCGATCACGTTCTCCTACCTATGTGTAATGTTGAGTGAGTTGCAAATGGGCCACAGCTCAGGCTGCCCGTTTGCGAATCATGTCGGCGTACACCGCCACGAGAATGACGCAGCCCAGGATCACGTTCTGCCATTCCTGCGGGATCGACATGATCTGCAGACCGTTGTTCAGAACGGAGATGATGAGTGCGCCGATCGCCGTGCCCACGATGGACCCCTTGCCGCCGGCGAGCGAGGTGCCGCCGATGACCACTGCCGCGATGGCCTGCAGTTCGTAGCCGGCGCCGGTGGCCGGTTGAGCCGAGCCGAGGCGTGCGGAGATCATGACGCCGGCAAGGCCGATGAACAGGCCGGCGAGCGTGTAAACGATGATTTTCCATTTGCGTACGCTGACGCCGGACAGCGCTGTGGCCTCTTCGTTGCTGCCGATCGAATACGTGTAACGCCCGAGGACGGTTTTGTTCAGCAGGACCCCTGCCGTGATCGCCGCCACGGCCAGCACGAGCACCGCGTTGGGGAAGTTGACGCCCGGGATGAGATTGCCGATGGAAATGGCGAAGTAGCCGGGGGCGTCGTTGAAGTAGATCGGTGCGCTGTGAGAGACCACGAGCGCAAGCCCCTGGGCGACCAGCATCATCGCCAATGTCGCGATGAACGGCGGGATCCTGAGGATGGCGACGTTGAATCCATTGATAAAGCCGATGAGCCCACCGAACAGAACGGCACCGAGCACGCCCACCGCGAGCGGCAGGTGCAGGTTGACGATGAACACGCCGGACATCACCGCGCTCAGTGCCATGCCGGTACCCAGCGACAGGTCGATGCCGCCTGTGATGATCACGAAGGTTGTGCCCAGTGCGAGCGTTCCGATCACGACCGTGGAGAACAGGATGTTCGTGACGTTGGGATAGGTGAAGAAGCTGGGGCTGGCGAACGCGAAGACCGCGAAGATGACGATGAGGCTGGCGAACGCGAGGAACTGTTGGAGCCGGCTGCGCAGTGTTGCGCTCAGTCCACCGGTAGCTGGCTGCGGTGATGGCATCGCTGCAGGCGGCGAGGCCGTTGCGGCCGCTGGTGCCGGGCGCGTGGTCATTGGTCTCCTGCTTTCTGGGTCTGCGTGGGGGCGTCCTCGGCCTGCAGAAGTTGGGCCGCGTCGGCTGGGTTTTCGTCGGGGCGCAGCGTGGCGTAGTGCATGACGCGTTCCTGGGTGGCTTCGGCGGCGCTGAGTAGCCCGGTGATGCGACCCTCGCTCATCACGACGATGCGGTGTGACATGCGCAGGACCTCAGGCAACTCGGAGGAGATCATGATGATCGATTTGCCTTGCTGTGCCAGCTCGTTGAGCAGTCGGTAGATTTCTTCCTTGGCGCCGACGTCGATGCCCCGGGTCGGCTCGTCGAAGATCAGAATGTCGCAGTCTTTGAGCAGCCACTTGGCGATGACGACCTTCTGTTGGTTGCCGCCGGAGAGGTTCTTGGTCGTCTGTTGCACCGATGGCGTCTTGATGCGCAGCGAGCCGACATATTGTGTGGTGCGGGCCCGCATGGCCTTGTCGCGCATGAAGCCGAACGAAGTGAACAGGTCCTGCAGCGAACTGAGGGCGATATTGGCGGTGACGTCCTGCTCAAGTAGCAGGCCGAGGTGTTTGCGGTCCTCGGACAGGTAGCCGATGCGGTGCCTTGCCGCATCGGCCGGGTTCTGTATCGCGACGTGCTTGCCGGCCAGGGTGATGGTGCCGGAGGTGGTCCTGTCCGCGCCGACGAGAGCTCTTGCCACCTCGGTGCGCCCCGCGCCCATGAGCCCGGCAAATCCCAGTATCTCGCCCTTGCGTAGCTCGAAGCTGACGTTGTTCAGCAGCGCTTTCGTGCTCAGCCCTTCGACTTTCAGCAGCACCTCGCGGTCCTCGCGCACCCCTTCCGGTCTGGCGTTTACGGTAATGGTGCGACCGACCATCAGGGCGATGACCTCTTTCATGGTGGTCGTCGCCGTTGGCACGGTGTCGACGTACTGGCCGTCTCGCAGCACCGTGATGCGGTCGGAGATGGCCTTGATTTCGGCCATCCGGTGGGAGATGTAGATCACGCCGGTGTCCGGACGGGTGAAGCGGCTGATCAGCTCGTGCAGCGTCGCCACCTCGGCTTCGTTGAGGGCGGCCGTCGGCTCATCCATGATGAGCACCTTGGCGTCATAGGAGAGCGCCTTGGCGATCTCGACCATCTGCTGCTTGGCCACGGTCAGTCGGCCGACGACCCGCTTCGGGTCCAGCGGCAGCTGCAGCCGGTCGATCAGCTCTGCGGCCCGGGCGTTCAGCTTGCGCTCGTCGAGGAAGAAGTTGGCCAGGCGCGGTTCGCGGCCGATGAAGATATTCTGCGCCACCGTGAGGTCGGGCATCAGGTTGAATTCCTGGTGGATGATGCTGATGCCCTGCTCCTGGGCTTGTTTCGGTCCGGCGACCTCGAACCGCTCGCCGTTGAGATAGAACTCGCCCTCATCGGCGGTATAAATGCCGGAGAGCAGTTTCATCAGAGTCGACTTGCCCGCGCCATTCTCGCCGACCAGCGCCAACACCTCGTTGTGGCGCAGGTCCAGTTGGACACCGGAAAGCGCCTTGACGCCCGGAAAGCCCTTACTCACGCCCTCAAGTCGCAGCAGCGGCTCGTCCGACGCTGGTGCGTGCGATGACGCAGTCGGAGGTGTCCCCGACAGCACCATGAGATCTCCTCGGAATCGATTTCGGACACTTTAGGTACATGTGACAGGTCAAGGACGGCCCGGGCGAGGGCGTCGGGTCGGAGGACACGGCGCAGCCCGTCCTCGACGCCGGCGATATGAACCGCCGCCTATTGACCGGGCAACCTCCGGCTGCTGCGCCGTGATGGCATTCGGAATCGCGGCATGCTTCTCGCGGGTCTTGGCCACCGCCCCCCTCTGCGTCAAGCCACGCCAGACCCGCGCGCGCGTGGTCGGGCCCGATAGGCCGTCGATCAGTGAGCACAGCACCCCGTTGCCGACCCCGGCCGCGATACGTCGATGAGACTCCAGATCGTTGGCGACCAACGCGTCGACACTCGGCTCGTCGTCGAGATCGTCGAAGGCGGCGCGCGACGCGGCTATCTCCTCGCCGCTCATCCGCTGCGCCGCGAGGGCGGTGGCCGCCGGATCGAGGATCCGGCGTACCTCGGGAAACTCCAGCACCGCGTCGTCGCGGTGAAGGTCGACCACGAAGCTCAGCGCGTCAAGCAGCAGTTGCGGGGCCAGACTGGTGACGCAGGCGGCATCCACCGTCTGCGCCGCGACGGCCTCGACATCCACCAGGTGGAGCAGGTCCTGCGCGTCACGCCAGATCCGCCACGAGTGAACCCCGGCGGCTCGCAAGGCGATGTCCAACTCCGGTGGGATGACCGCGTGCACGTTGTCGTACTCGGCCTCCTTGCCGGGCTTGAGTCGGGTGTGCAACGCGATGCGTTCCATACGGCCCTCCTCCTGGTCCGAGCGGCGACGCGACAGGCAACTACGGCAACACATCGGATGTCTATCAGCCCGATGGATACCTCCGCAAGACCCCAGCCAAGCCCGTAAGCCGACGGGTGCATCAGTGGGTTGGCGGTGATCGCCCGACGGTGGGTCGTTCGAGCGCAGCCTCGCGCCTGGCTGACCGCCCACCGCCGGCTGGCCCGCGGCTACGAACGCCACCCCGCCACCTCCGAGGTGATGATCCGCTGGGCCGCTGTCAACGGCATGCTCCGCCTCACCCGCGGCCGACCGGCGCACCGTCAACGAGCCTGGACCCTCAACAAGCTCAAGACCGGACCCTTCTCCAACACGCTCTGACTGGCGAGGCGTCTGCGGGGTCGAATGATCACCACTGGGGCGAGGCTCGCCTGATTGACGCCAATGCGAGATGCCTTGATTAGATCTGCGGATCGTGTCGGGTTCAGAGAGACTCCCGGAATCGTCGGACTGCGAGTGCGATCCGGCGCGGGCCGTCCACGGTAGATCGTTGGCATGGTTGAGCGGCCTGCCTACCTTCCGACCCGTCCGACGCCCGCCGGGCGCTGATCGCACCACGACTGATCGCCTGGCATCAGGCCCGCACCCGCGACGATGTCGGCGGACGCACCGCCACACAACCGGCGGCTTCCCGCCCTGGCAGACCGTCTACGGCTAGTTCGCCGCCTGGGACCGCGGACGGCACCTTCACCCAGCTCAACTACCCGAAACAAGGTCATCGAACAAGGTGCCGCCCTCGGCATCGACATCGAGGTCGCCACCAAAGACCCGCAGGTCAGGGGATTCTCGGTGGCCAAAGGCGATGGGTCATCGACGCAGCCTCGGCTGGATCATGCTGCACCGACGCCTGGCCCGCGACTACGAAGCCCGACCCGAGAACTCCGCCAGCATGATCCGCGTAGCCATGATCGACAATCTCACCAAACGCATCACCAACGAAACCATCCCAACCTGGCGAGATAACAGAAGGCGGCATCACTCGCAGAATACGTGAATCAGACGCCCTCTCAGATAGCCGACGCACTCGCCTCGCCCTTGTGCCTCGTGCGGGCGCCTGGTAGACATCGGATGTATTTTCTCGGGGCTACGGTGAAGGACGGCAACGGGTGAGGTTGTTGAGGGTCGGGGCTTCGGGCCAGGAACGCCCGGCAGCACTGGGCGCCCACGGGCAGCTGCGTGATCTCACTGATGTCGTGCCAGGCATCGATGGGCGGTTTCTGGATTCCGACGCTCCGCAACGGGTGGTCGCGGTGCTGGGCGCCGACCAGCACCGATGACGTGCTGGGCTACGCCACGATCGCCCGCGAGATCACGCCGATCCGGGTGGTGACCGGCGAGCAGGTGCAAAATCCGCCGGCGGTGTGGAGACCAATCCCGACCACGAGTGGCACTCGGTGCTCGACCTGAACGTCGTCGGCATCGTCCGGGCCACTGGCCACGCA
>NZ_JBLROA010000119.1:0-8658 GCF_047921505.1 Micromonospora sp. SL1-18
GCCCTCGCCAGCTTGGTTCCGCCCGTGGTGCCAGGCCGCCCGGCCGGCGCGGGAACCCTCGTCGCGGGACCCGTCCGGGTCCGCCGACCAGGCCCGGTCGTCCCGGCTGGCCGTCTGCCCCCGCTCGTCGGCCGACCCCTCCGACGTCGCCGGCCAGGAACGCGGGTCGGCCGGACCGGTCGACCAGGAACTGTTCTCGGCCCGCCCCGGGGTCCATCGGCGATCGTCGCCGGATGATCCCCCATCACCGTCCCGGACGGTGCCCGTCGCCGCGTGTTCGCCCGGGCGGAACAGCTCATCCCGGGGCGCCCGCTCATCCCGGGACGCCCGCTCAAGCCGAGGCGGCCGTGGGCCCGGTGGGGCCGACTCGCCGTCCGGCCCCGACCAGGAGCCGCCGGCCCACTGTCCACCAGGGGCGGGCCGCGCGTACTCGCCGCCGGACCGGCTGCGGTCGTCCGCCGCCTCCCGGTGCCCGGACCGGGGGTGCCCGTCCGCATCCACACCGCTCCCCGGCCGCTCCTCGGGCGCCCGGGACCAGCGGCCGGCGTATCCGCCGTGGCCGGTGCCGGCCACCGGGTCGGCACTCCCGTCCATGATGGTGTGTCGGGTGACGTGCACGGTCTCGGTGTGGTGCACCACCCCGGCCGGGCGGGGTTCCGGCCGGACGTCCGCCTGTGCTGTACGCGGGGTGCCGTAGACGCCGGGCTGCGGGAGGTCGGCACCGTAGCGGGTGTCGGGCTGCGGGCGGCGGGGCGATTCGTCCCCCTCCCGGCCGAAGGGCTGCCCCTCGCCGGTCGGAGCCGCCTCCGGGGCGGCACGGCGATGATCGGGCCGTCCCTCGTCGTACGTCTCGGCGGAGGGAACCCGGGCGCGGGCAGCGGCCGGCTCCTCCGCGGCCGGCGCGGTGCCGCCCGCGATGGCGGCCATCCCAGCGGCTGCGGCATCCAACCGGCGGCGCAGCGCGGTGACCGTCTCCTGCGTACGTTGTGCCTGGTCGAGCGCCTGGTTGCCCCGCTGCGCGGCGGCCACGATCTCGCCGCGCAGCTCGTGGCGGAGCCGCTCGATCTCGCCGCGCACCTCGTGGCGGAACTGCTCGGCATCGCCGCCGGCCGCTCCGTCACCGCTGTTGGCAGGCAGCGCGATGGACAGGCCGATCAACACCACAGCGAGAATCGTCAGCACCCCGCCGATCCGCAGCGCACCGCTGCCGTCGGCGGCCAGGAGGATCAACGCGGCCAGCGACGCAAGCCCCACACCGATCCAGCGCAGGACGGTCGGCAAGGGGGTGTGCTTCTTGATGGGGGCGACCGGGGCGGGCATGGGTGAGCAGCGTACCGAGAGTTGTCCCGGTATGGAACGGGCCGCAGGCTTCGAGGTGACCGGCGGTGAAGGCTTTCCCGCGCCAGGTTCCGGCCGAGCCGGTCGCCGACGGACCGGCGGGGTCCGTCGGCGACCGTTCCGGATCACTGCCCGGCATCAGACGCCCCGAGCCGGAGCGGTCGTACGACTGTTCCGGGTCACGACGCAGCGTCAGGTCGTGCCGAGCGGGCATGGTCCGGTCAGCTCGCGGCGAGCGCCGCGTCGGAGGACAACACCAGGCCGACGCTGGCCGCGCCGGTCTTCAGCGCGTTCTTGGTCTGCGGGCCACCTGCGTCCAGCGAGCTGAACGAGCCGGCCTTGAAGTCGTAGACCTGGACCAGACCGGCCTGGCACTTCGCCCGCTGTGGGCACTCCGGCGGGCCGGCCAGCACCGTCGCCTGGCCCGAGCACTTGGCGGCCAGGTCGGAGAGCGTGGCGACCTGGTACTTGTCGGCGAACGCCTTGGTGACCGCGAAGGCGTTCTGGTCCTGGGCCTGCGACGGCTGGCCGAAGGTGATGCCGACCTTGTCGCCCGCGGCCTTCAGCGCGCCGATCGTCTTGTCCAGCTCCGGCGAGGAGACGGGCTCGGCGTCCTTGCCGTTGGCCTTGGTGTTGAGGAACTCGGCCATGGTGGCCGCGTACTCGGGGACGACCTGGATCTCGCCCTTCTCCAGGGCCGGCTCGTAGAGCTCGCGGCTGCCGATGGTCTGCACCTTGACCTGGTAGCCGCCGGCGGTGAGCACGATCTTGTAGAGCTCGGCGATGATCTCGCTCTCGGTGAAGTTGGCCGCGCCGACGGTCACCGCGCCGCCCGGGCCCTTCTCGATCCCTCCGGTGAGCCCGTTGGCGTCGGCGAACTCCTGCGCCGCCACCTTGGACGTCTTGCGATCGACGTCGACCATTCTGTTCAGCTCGATCAGCTTCGCGGTGTCGAGCGCCGCCGAGACCTTGTCCAGCGCGGCGACGAGCTGCGGGGCGGCCGCCTTCGCGTTGATCGCGGGAAGGACGTTGTCGGTGTTCTGGAGCTTCTTGTCGTCGGTGAGCACGACCAGCTTGTCACCCGCGACCGGGGCACAGCCGGCCCCGGAGGCGCCCTGCGCGGGGGCCTCGGTGCCGGAGGAGCCGGCGTCGCCACAGCCGGTGAGCAGACCCGCCGCGGTGAGGACGCCGAGCGCCCCGACGGCCAGGTGTGTACGCGCGCGCATCTGTGCCCGCCTTCCGTGTCCCGGCGCGACCCGCTGGGGCCGGCCGCGTGTCCGACGGGCGATCCGGTCGGCCGCCCGCTTCGTCTGTCGGGCGACCGCTCCGCCGCCCGCGACTCCAGCCAATATCTTCCGGGCCGGACCGACAAATTCCGAGCCGATATCGTCACCGGATCGTCACCGGACGTCGATTCGCCCGGTTCGTCGGCGGGGCACGATGCCGTCTTCGCGCTGTTCGGCCGGTTCAGGGCCCGCCAGGGCGTCGGCCGCACGCCGGTTCGCCGCCCGCCGGACGCGCCGCAGCGGCCGGTTCAGGTACCCGCCAGGGCGTCGGCCGCACGCCCGTTCGCCGCCCGCCGGGCGCGCCGCAGCGGACGCGGGGTGGCCACCCGTTCCAGCAGCGCCAGCACCCCTTCGACCAGCAGGGCCAGCCCGGCGACCAGCACGCCGCCGGCGATGACCTGCCCGCCCCCGGCCGCGATGTCCAGCCCGAAGCCCGCCCGGATGATCTGCCCCAGCCCGCCACCGTTGACGAAGGAGGCCAGGGCGGCGGTGGCGACCACCTGCACCGCGGCGGTACGGAAGCCGGCGGCCAGGTACGGCACGGCCAACGGCAGTTCCACCCGGCGCAGCACCTGCCCGCCGGAGAGGCCCATGCCACGCGCCGCGTCCCGGGCCTCCGGGTCGGCCTGCCGCACCCCGGTGTACGCGTTGGCCAGCAGCGGCGGCACCGCGAACACCGCGAGCGCGACCACCACCGCCGGCCGGCCGAAGCCGAGGAAGGTCAGCGGCAGGATGGTCAGCAGCGCCAGGGTCGGGACGGCGAGGGTGACGTTGGAGACCAGCAGCACCAGCCCGCCGCCCCGGCCGGTGTGCCCGAGCCACAGCCCGATCGGCCAGGCTGCCAGGCAGCCCAGCAGCACCGCCAGCGCGGACATACCCAGGTGCTCGCCGAGCCGGTCCAGGATGCCGCCCGGATTCGTCCAGTTCAGCGGGTCGTTCAGCCAGATGACGGCTTCTCCGATGTGGTTCACGCTGCCGGCCTTTCGTTCACGACGCGCGCCCGCGCAGCCAGGGCGTCAGCAGCCGACCCACCCCGGCCAGCACCAGGTCCAGCACCAGGGCCAGCAGCACGCAGAGCACCGTGCCGGTCATGATCTCGGCCTTGTAGAAGTTGTTCTGGAAGCCGGCGAAGATGATCTGGCCCAGGCCGCCCCGGCCGATCACCACCCCGACGGTGACCAGGGCCACCGTGGAGACGGTGGCCAGCCGGAGGCCGGTGAGGATGCCGGGCAGAGCCAGCGGCAGTTCGATCCGCAACAGGCGGGCCCAGCGGCCGTACCCCATCCCCTCGGCGGCCTCCCGGACCTCGGACGGCACCTGTTGCAGCCCGGCGAGCGCGTTGCGCACGATGACCAGCAACGCGTACAACACCACCACGGTCAGCACCGTCACCGCTCCGATACCCAGAGTCGGGCCGAGGAACGCGAACAGGGCCAGCGACGGGATCGTGTAAAGCACCCCGGACACCGCCAGGATCGGCCCGGCCAGCGAACGGAACCAGTACGCGGCCACCGCCAACGGCAACGCCACCAGCGCGGCGATCAGCACGGCCCGGGCGGAAAGCCAGGCGTGCTCGCGCAGCGCGGCCAGGATCGTGTCAGAGTTGTCCCGCACGTACTGCCAGGAGAACCACGGGTTACCCGGCGCTGTCCGGTGACTCAGGTGGAGGGACACGCGTGAACGTTACCCCGGGAGCCACCGCCGGACGCGGCGCAGCATCGATCACACTTGAGGGCATCCGCAAGCGATACCCCGACGGGACGGAGGCGGTGCGGGAGCTGAGCCTGGAGGTGAAGGCCGGCGAACTGATGGTGCTGATCGGCCCGTCGGGCTGCGGCAAGTCGACCGTGCTCCGCATGATCAACCGGCTGATCGAGCCGACCGACGGCCGGATCCTGCTCGGGGACGACGACGTCACCCGGGTCGACCCGGTGGCGCTGCGCCGCCGCATCGGGTACGTCATCCAGAACGTCGGCCTCTTCCCGCACCAGACGGTGGCTGCCAACGTGGCCACCGTGCCCGGTCTGCTCCGCTGGCCGCGGCAGCGGACCCGGGAGCGGGTGGACGAGCTGCTGGAGCTGGTCGGGCTCGACCCGGGACAGTTCGGCCGCCGCTACCCGCATGAACTCTCCGGCGGCCAGCGGCAGCGGGTCGGGGTGGCCCGGGCGCTCGCCGCAGACCCGGTGGTGCTGCTGATGGACGAGCCGTTCTCGGCCGTCGACCCGATCGTGCGGACCCGGCTGCAGGAGGAGTTCCTCCGGCTCCAGGCCGAGGTCCGCAAGACCATCGTGCTGGTCACCCACGACCTCGACGAGGCGGTCCGGCTGGGCGACCGGATCGCGGTGCTCTCCGAGGGCGGCCGGCTGGAGCAGTACGACGTGCCAGCCGCCCTGCTCGGGTCGCCCGCCTCGCCGTTCGTGCGCGAGTTCGTCGGAACCGACCGGGGCATCCGCCGGCTGGCCGTCACCCCGGTCACCCGCGAGGTGCTCGAACCGCTCCCGGCCGGCGACACGGGCGGCCTGCCGGCGGTGCCGCTGGGCGGTTCGGCGTACGACGCGCTGGGCGCGCTGCTCACCTCGGCGACCGAGCACGCCGTGGTCACCGAGGACGGGCGACCGGTCGGGGCGCTCAGCCGGTCCCGGCTGCTCGGCCTGGGCGTCTCGGCGGACTGACCGGCGTCGCCGGCCGGTGACGAACACGGGCCGCCGGCGGCTCAGGCGCGACCGCCCTGGGCCGGCGGACGGCCAGCCGGGTCAGTGCTTCATCAGGTAGTCGATGAAGGCGGCCCGCAGCAGCGGGGCGGCCTCCTCGTAGCCGTGGCCGGTCAACTCGCGCCAGAGGGCATTCGCCTCGTCGACGATCGGCCCGACCGAGTTGGGGGCGCCGTCCAGGGCGGCGGCCTCGTCCGCGTTGGGCAGGTGCCGCAGCACCGACCAGAAGAACCCGACGTCGCGGCGCTCCCGCGCCAGGGCGAAGGCCTGCTCGCGCAACTCCTCGGTGGAGAGCTTGTCGAGCTCGTCGAAGTTGCGGCGGCCGGACCCGGTGGCAGGAGTTTCGGTCATGCCGCCGAGCCTAACCGGCGAGATCAGGTTCGGCCCACCGGACGCATCCCGGTCGCGACGCCCCGCCCAGCCGCAGCGGATCGGGCTCGCCGCGCAGGCCGGCCCGCCCCGGGGGCGCGGCTCCGCGGGCTCGCCGCGCGGACCGACCCCGCCCTGGGCCGCCGATCAGCGGTCGTCGGCGTCCCAACGGCGCGGCTCGCTCTTCCAGCGCGGGGCCTCCCACACGTCGACGGTGGTGTCGGTGGTCCGCACCGGCAGCACCGACGGCCAGGCGTCGGCCGGCTCCGGCGGCCGGGTCAGCGTCCAGCCGGTGCTGATGGTGCCGTCGCCGGACGGCCCCACCTCCACGTCGACCCCAGCCGAACGCGGCCGGCCGAACATCTCGACCAGCCGGGTGACCAGCAGCCCGACGCCGAGCGCGGCACCGCCGACGGCCCACGGGCTGATCGTCCAGCCCCGAGCCCTGGCCCAGGCCACGAAGACCGCCACCAGGCTGACCGCGAACAGCGTGCCGAAGATCCCGCCACGCCGGCCGTACGCGCTCGTGCCGGCGAGCATCGCGGTACCGACCGCGAGCACCGACCAGTTCAGCCCGGAGCCCGGCGTGACCGGACCGCTCCGGTTCGCCGCGAGGAGCACCCCGCCGAGCATGGCCAGGACGGTGGAGCCGGTCAGGGCCAGCGCGGTCACCGTCGCGGCGACGCCGCCCCGCCGACGGGCCGGATCGGCGACCGGCCGGAATCGCCCGACCAGCCGCCGGATCGGCCGCATGGCGCCGAAGAGCCCGCCGAGGACGGCCACCGCGGCGAAGCCGACGAAGAAATAGACGGCGTTGGGCCGGGGGTCGTAGCCGCCCTGGACCAGCACCGGGCCGGTACGCCGTTCGATGTACACGATGACGCCCGCCGCGCCGGCCAAACTCGCCGCCCAGCTGGGCACGTGCAGCACCACCACCGCCAGGGCCAGCGCCAGCCCGCCGAGCGCCGCCACCCCCAGCGTCGGGACCAGCACCTCCCAGAGGCCCCGGTCGCCCTGCTCAGCGAAGTGCAGCGCGGCGGCCAACGCGACCGGGCCGATCGCCAGATTCACCGCGGCCACGCGCAGGCTCAGCCCGGCGGCGAGAGCGAGCAGCCCGAACCCGGCCGCGTCGACCAGGAGCGACCGGAGGCCGTCCCCGCGCAGCGCGTCCGCATCGTCCCGCCAGAGCAGCCAGACCACCGCGGCCAGCCCGGCCAGCAGCAGGAACTCCCAGACCACGTGGACGACGACCTGGTCCCGGCCGGGCTCGCCGTGCCACGGGTCGTCGAAGACGTTCTCCAGCACGGCCGCCGGCACACCCGACGACGACTCCGCCGGCGCGCCCCGGCCCGTTTCGTCGTACCCCATGCGCCGCGCCTCCCACGTCGCCGGCCATCCAGGGTCCGACGCGCGGGCGGACTGACCGGCGGCGGCCGTTGCTCTCCGGTCGCCAGGGACGGTACCTGCGGGCCGGGGTGGTGGGAACCCCCGGATCAGCGCTGGCCGGGCCGGCTCTCCCGGTCGCCGCGTTCGCGATCCTCGTCGTCCTTCTGCTCGGGCACCCGGCAGGACCGTTCCAGCCAGAGCGCAGCGGCGACCAGTGCGAGCGAGGCGAGCGTCCCGGCCACACCGGCCGGCCGGTCACCGACGGCGGCGTTCGTGTGCTCGATGAAGAGCCAGCCGGTCAGGCCGGCGTAGAAGCCGGCGAAGATGGCTCCGGCCAGCGCGGAGGCCTTGGCCAGCACCACGAACCGGGCGACCAGCAGTGGGTTGAGCGGCTCCCGCCCGGGGCGGCCCTCGATCTTGCCGCGGGTGTTGACCGCCGCGTAGCCCTCCAGCACGGCCAGGCCCGCCAGCGTGATCACCGGCAGCCAGGGCAGACTGGGCGCCACCTCGTAGTAGAAGCTGCTGATCAGCAGCCAGGCCACCGCCGCGGCGGCCAGGGCGGCCACCACCAGCGTGGAGATCCGGGTCGGACCCATCCGAAAACGGTCGGGGTCACGCGGGGACTGCGTCATGCCGTCCGCCTCCACTGGGTCATGCGTCCGACTCTAACGCCAGATCCGGCCGAGGGCTCAGTTCCAGGGCGTCGGAGGCCAACGGCTCGGCGGTGAGCAGGTCGGTCAGCCAGCCGTACCCGGGCAGCCGGCCGTGCGGCTCGATGTCGATCCACGGCCGCAGCACGAAGGCCCGCAGGTGGGCGCGGGGATGCGGGAGGGCCAGCGCGGGGTCGTCGCTGAGCACCGGCTGCCCGGCCTCGTCCCATACCGCGATGACGTCGACGTCGAGGGTGCGCGGCCCGTACCGGCGCTCCGGGTCGCGGGTCCGCCCGGCCGCCGCCTCGACGGCGCGGGCCCGGCCCAGCCAGTCGCGCGGGCCGGCCGCCGGGTCCGCGACCATCACCGCGGCGTTCAGGTACGTGGGCTGCTCGGCGTCCCCCCACGGTGGAGTCTCGTAGACCCCGGAGACCACCAGCACCGCGTCGCCGAGCGCGGCCACCGCAGCGCGCAGATGGGCGATCCGGTCGCCGAGGTTGCTGCCGATCGACAGCACGGCCCGGGTCATCGGGTACGCCGCATCGTCACGGCCACGTCCCGGAAGCTGTGCGGGATCGGGGCCTCGGGCTTGTGCACGGTGACCGTGGCGGCGGCGACGAGCGGCTCGGCCAGGCAGACCGCGAGCAGCCGGTCGGCAAGCGTCTCGATCAGGTTGACCGGCTCACCGGTGATCACCGCGACCAGCTTCTCGGCCAGTTCGCCGTAGTGCACGGTGTCGGTCACCTCGTCCGAACGCGCGGCCGGGGCGAGGTCGAGTTCGAGCACCGCGTCCACCACGAACTCCTGCCCCTGGGCGCGCTCGAAGTCGTAGACCCCGTGCCGGCCGTGCGCGCGCAGGCCGGTCAGCTCGATTCGGTCGGTCACCGTGCCACCTTCGTTCGCGACTGCGGGGCTCGC
>NZ_JBLROA010000120.1:0-7780 GCF_047921505.1 Micromonospora sp. SL1-18
ACGGTCCCCGCCAGGAAGACCGTCGCCAAGAAGGCACCCGCCGCGAAGCGGACGGTCCCCGCCACGAAGGCCGCAGCCAAGAAGGCACCCGCCGCGAGGAAGGCGGCCCCCGCGAGGAAGGCGGCGACGACGCGGGCGCGACCTGCGACGACGGCGGCCGGTACGGGCGGGCGGGCGGTGCCTTCCGCGGGCGGTACGGCGGCGACACCGGTCCGGACCGGCCGGTCATCAGCCCGTTCGGTCCGGTCATCCCAGCAGATCACGTCACTGCAGGATCGTCCGGAACGTCCCGGTCGGAGCCTGGTGACCGCCAACCACGAGGTGATCCAGCGCTGGGCGCGGGCTCGTGGCGCCAAGCCGGCCACAATTGCCGGCACCGAACGGGAAGGCCGGCCGGGCGTGCTGACGTTCAACATCCCCGGGTACCGGGAGAGCAGCCGGATCCGAGAGATCACCTGGGACGACTGGTTCCGGACCTTCGACTTGCGCGGCCTGAACCTGATCTACCAGGAGCAGATGCGGGACGGCCGGCAGAGCAACTTCTTCCGTACGGAGAACCCCGATCGGGAGGACGCCTGAGGTTTGCGGGAATGGCTGGCGGGAACCCGCTGTTGGTCAACGCATGGCCCGAAGTAGGGGTAGCCGGATTTCCGACACGGGTGCTGTGACGGGCAAGACAGCATTCCGAGTTGAATCCAGAATCCCGGGCGAACTAACTTTATTGCACCGCGCCACGCTTGTAATCGTTCGGGGGAGCGGCGGATCGATCAGGTCCGCGCAGGCGAGGCGCGAGGGATCGGGTGGAGCACACCGTTGGGGGACGGTGCCATCCGAGGAACCGGCGGCGCGAGCGGGCGACGCTTACGGGGGTGAGTGTCGCCCGCCGCCGCCGGGTGTACGGAGCGAGCGCCCACCACGACGGGGGTCGGGGTGGGCGCTCGCGCATCCGCTCAGCCGCGTACCGGCTCCGCCTCCCGTCGCCGTGCCAGCGATGCGGCGACCCGGCGTTCCCGGGACGGCCCGGCGAGCAGGTGACCGACCACCGCGACCAGGCCCAGCCCGCCGACGACGAGCCAGTGCCGTTCGCCCAGGTGCTGAAGGCTCAGCCCGCCCAGCGCCGGCGCCACGAAGGACGCCATCGGGAAGGCCAGGGAGAAGACCGACTGGTAGCGGGCCCGCAGTTCCGGCGGCGCCAGCTCCGCGTTGATCTGTGCGTTCGGCGGTGCGGCGAGCATCTGCCCGACCGTCCAGACCACCGCCGCGCCCAGGTAGAGCGGCAGGTCGTCGGCGACGGCCAGGGTGCCGAAGCCGAGCGCCATCAACCCGGTGGAGACCGCGAGGACGCTCGACTTCCGGTACGGCTCGATCAGCCGCGGCACGAAGAGCTGCCCGACCACGATCAGCGCGCCGCCGAGCGCCACCACCAGCCCGTACGCCGAGGGACGCAGGCCGTCGGCCCGCATCGCCAGCGGCATGATCGTGGAGGTCTGCTGGGCCAGCACGGCCAGCAGGAAGGTCAGCCCGACGAAGACGAGGAACGTGCGATCGGTCAGCGCGGTGTGCAGACCGGGTCGCCGGAGCCGGCCGGGACGAACCGGCTCAGCCGGCGCGCCTCCGGTGGCGGACGGCCGGGCGGCGCGGGCGAGCGTCTCCGGGACCTTCAGCGCGATGACGGCCGCGGCGGCCAGGGTCGTCGCGGCGTCGACCAGGAACAGCGCGACGAAGCTGGCCTCGGCCAGCACGCCGGCCAGCAGCGACGCCACCGCCATGCCGAGGTTGAACGCCCAGAACTGGAGGTTGAAGGCGCGCGAGCGGCGTTCCTCCGGCACCACGTCGACGATCGCCGCGACGAACGCCGGGCCGGGCATCGAGTGCACCAAGCCGACCAGCGCGGCGAGCACGGCGATCACCGCCAGGTGCCGGCTGAACGCCAGCCCCGCCATCAGCCCGGCCGCGGCGAGGTGCGCGGCGAGTATGGTCGCCCGTCGCCCCCACCGGTCGGCCAGCACCCCACCGAGCAGCGTCCCGACCGCCCCACCCGCCCCGAACGCCCCCACCACGAACCCGGCGAGGGACTCGGAGGCGCCGCGCTTGGCGGTCAGGTAGAGCGAGAGGAACAGCATCGCGAAGGCACCGGCCCGGTTGATCAGCAGCCCGGACCAGAGGTACCAGAAGGTGGCGGGGAGCCCGCCGGCCGTGTCGTCCCACCAGCGCCGCATCGGGGCGTACCTCAGGAGGCTGCGTGGACGGGCTCGGCGGGTGCGTTCGCGGCGGCCCCGGCCACCTCCGGGGCCGGCTTGCCGACCACGGTGACGGGCCGGACCGGCGCCGCGGGGGCCCGGAGCTGGGCGGCGCGCCGCTCCCGGGCGGGGCCGGAGACGAGGTGAGCGACCGCGACCGCGCCGCCGATGACGGCGCAGCCGAGCCAGAGTGTGCTGTTGCCGACGTGCTCCCGGACCAGGCCGCCGAGGATCGGGGCGGCCGCCCCGGCCACCTGCCAGGAGAGCGAGAAGACGCCCTGGTAGCGGCCGCGGAGCGCGGCGGGGGAGAGTTCGGCGATGAGGGTGGCGTTGGACGGCGAGTTGAGCATCTCGCCGAGGGTCCAGATCAGCACCGTCAGGCCGTAGAACCAGGCCGCGTCGGCGAACGCGGTCAGCCCGAAACCGACGCCCATCACCAGCGCGGCGAGCGCCAGCACGTGCGACCGGCTCCGGCCCTTGATCAGCTTGGGCACGAAGAGCTGACCGACCACGATCAGCACCCCGTTGAGCGCGATCACCGAGCCGTACGTGGCGGGGCTCAGGCCGGAGTCGCCCATCGCGATCGGCAGCATCGAGATGTGCTGGAGGAAGACCAGCGCGGCGAACAGGTTGAGCGCCACGAAGCCCAGGAAGACCCGGTCGGTGAGGATCGTCCGGAGGGCACCGGCGGGAGGGGCCGCGCCCTTGACGACCGGGCCGGTCGCCCGGGTCTCCCCGACCCGGGCGAAGATGATCAGTGCGGTGACCAGGGTGGTCGCCGCGTCGACCAGGAAGAGCAGCAGGTAGCCGGCCTGGGCGGCGACGCCGGCGAGCACCGCGGCGCAGGCGAAGCCGAGGTTGATCGCCCAGTAGTTCAGCGAGAAGGCGCGTAGCCGGTCCTTCTCCGGCACCACGTCGACCATCATGGCCCCGAACGCCGGACGGGCCATCTCCGCGAACGAACCCAGCAGCAGGGCGCCCAGCGCGACCGCCCAGAGTGGCCGGGCCAGGCCGAGCGCGACCATCATGGTGGCCGCGCCGAGGTGCGCGGTGAGCAGGGTGGGCCGCCGTCCCCACCGGTCGGTCAGCGTGCCGCCGATCGTGGTGCCGACCGCGCCGCCGACGCCCCACATCCCGATCACCAGGCCGGCCTGCGAGGCCGAGAAGCCGCGTGCCTGGGTGAGGTAGATGGCCAGGAAGACCAGGACGAACGAGCCGAGCCGGTTGATCAGGGTGCCGGTCCAGAGGTACCAGAAGGATCTCGGTAGCCCGCCCGTGGTGTCCCGGAACCAGCCCTGCACCGTTCGCATCCCCACGCCCCCGTTTTGGTAATGACCAATATCTGTATAGCGCCTTACAACCTAGTCCCGCTCCGGAACGCCGGTCATCAGGTTTTCCACGTGGTGGTCGTCACCACCGGTCCCCGCGTGTCCGCCCATCAGGTACGGCAGGATGATCCGCATGACTGCGAGCGAGGGGCCCACCATCGGGACGCTGGTCCTGCTGCGGCACGGCGAGAGCGACTGGAACGCCAAGAACCTCTTCACCGGTTGGGTCGACGTCGACCTGACCGCCAAGGGGGAGAGCGAGGCGCGACGCGGCGGCGAGCTGCTCCGTGAGCACAACCTGCTGCCGGACGTGGTGCACACGAGCGTGCTGCGCCGCGCGATCCGTACGGCCGAGCTGGCGCTCGACGCCGCCGACCGGCACTGGATCGCGGTGCGCCGGTCGTGGCGGCTCAACGAGCGGCACTACGGCGCGCTCCAGGGCAAGAACAAGAAGCAGACCCTGGACGAGTACGGCGAGGAGCAGTTCATGCTCTGGCGCCGGTCGTACGACACGCCGCCGCCGCCGATCGACGACAACGACGAGTGGTCCCAGGTCGGCGACCCCCGGTACGCGCTGCTGCCGACCGAGCTGATGCCGCGGACCGAGTGCCTCAAGGACGTCGTCGAGCGGATGCTGCCGTACTGGTACGACTCGATCGTGCCGGACATCCTGGCCGGCCGGACGGTGCTGTTGGCGGCGCACGGCAACTCGCTGCGCGCTTTGGTCAAGCACCTCGACCAGATCTCCGACGAGGCGATCGCCAAGCTGAACATCCCCACCGGCATCCCGCTGCGCTACGACCTCGACCCGGACCTGCGCCCGCAGACCCTCGGTGGCACGTACCTCGACCCGACGGCCGCGAAGGAGGCCGCCGCGGCGGTCGCCAACCAGGGCCGCTGACGGTGCAAGGAGGGGCCCCTTGTCAACGCCTTGGTGTTGACAAGGGGCCCCTCCTTCGCTCTCAGGCGGTCGCGGTCTCCCCGGTGATCAGGTAGACCACGTGCTCGCCGACGTTCACCGCGTGGTCGGCGAAGCGCTCGTAGAAGCGGCCGAGCAGGGTCGCATCGATCGCCGTCTCCACTCCGTACGGCCAGTCGTCGCCGAGCAGCACGGCGAACAGATTCTTGTGCAGGTTGTCCATGGCGTCGTCGTCGCTGTCCAGTTCGCCGGCGATGGTCGCGTCGGGCCGGGCCAGCACCGTGCCGATCTTCCCGGCGATCCGGTCGGCGATGCCGGCCATGTCGGTGAAGACCGGCCGCAGCTCGGCCGGCACCGCCGGCGAGGGGTGTCGGCGCAGCGCGGTCTTGGCGACGTGGTCGGCCAGGTCGCCCATCCGCTCCAGGTCGGCGGCCACGTGCAGGGCGGTGATCATGGCGCGCAGGTCAGAGGCGACCGGCGCCTGCCGGGCCAGCAGGTCGCAGACCCGCTCCTCCACGTCCCGGTAGAGGCCGTCGATCTCGGCGTCCCCCGCGGTCACCCGCTCCGCAGCCGCGCGGTCGGCGGTGAGTAGGGCCGTGGTGGCCTGGCGCATGGCGGCGCGCACCCCCTCCGCCATGTCCACCAGCAGTTGGCTGACAATCTGCAGGTCGGCCCGGAACTCGTCGCGCATCGTCACTTCCTGGGGTCGGTGGCCGCCGACGGCCGGGCGGGCCGCCCACGGCGTGAGCAGGTGCGCGACCCACGGTAGGCGGGGGTGACCGGATCCACGGTGAACCCGGGTGAACGACGCGGGACCCACGAGTGAACTTTTTCGGAAGTGAGCGTGCTTCGTCCCATTCCGTCCGGTCGTCAGATGAACATTGATTCTACGATCGCCGGGTGGAATGGGCGGTGGCGGTCGAGGTGGCCGTGGCTCTGGTGGCCGGACTGGTCGCCGGGCTGCTGCTGTCCGGACCCGTCCGAAGATGGCGCCGGTCGGCGCTGCCGGGCAGCGAAGGCTCCCGTCGGAGTGTAGGGAGGCTCGCGATTCCCGACGAGCATCAGGGCGGGCTCTCCGGGCTCGGCCGCAAGACCATCGACTCGCTCCGCGCCGGGGTGGTGGTGCTCGACCCGGACGACGTGCCGGTGCTGGTGAACCCGGCCGCGCGTGCGATGGGTCTGCTCCGGGCCGGCACGGCGCCCGGATCCATCGCGGCGCACCCGCTGATCCGTACCCTCGCCGGCCAGGTCCGGCGCACCGGCGTGCGGCGCGAGATCGAGCTGGACCTGCCGCGCGGTCGCGACAGCGCGGGGGACAACCCGCTGGGCGTGCACCTGCGCGCGATGGGCCTGGGTGCCGGATACATCTCGATCGAGGCGGCCGACGTCACCGAATCGCACCGGCTGGCCCGGGTCCGGCGGGACTTCGTGGCCAACGTGAGCCACGAGCTGAAGACACCGATCGGTGCTCTCCAACTCCTCGCCGAGGCGCTGGTGGATGCCACCGAGCCGGCCGGCGAGGGTACGCCCGAGCTGTCCGAGGACATGATCGCCGCCCGACGGTTCGCCGAGCGGATCCAACACGAGTCGACCCGGCTGGGCCGACTGGTGCAGGAGCTGCTGGAGCTGACGCGGCTCCAGGGCGCCGAGCCGCAGCCCGCCCCGGAGCCGGTCTCCGTGGACGGGGTGATCGCCGAGGTGATCGACCGGACCCGGACCGCGGCCACCGTTCGCCGCGTGGAGATCGTCGTGGACGGTCAGCGCGGCCTCACCGTGTACGGCAGCGACAGCCAGCTCGCCACCGCCGTCGCGAACCTGGTGGAGAACGCGATCAACTACTCGGGCGAGGACACCACGGTCCGGGTGACCGCGCGAGCAACCGACGAGCACGTCGAGATCGCCGTGGCCGATCAGGGCATCGGCATCGCCCCGAACGAGGTCGACCGGATCTTCGAGCGCTTCTACCGGGCCGATCAGGCCCGCTCCCGGGCCACCGGGGGCACCGGCCTCGGCCTGGCCATCGTCAAACACATCGCCAGCAACCATGGCGGTCGGGTGTATGTGTCGAGCACTCTTGGTGGGGGGTCGACGTTCACCCTCCGGTTGCCCGCCCGCCCCCCGGACGACCTGGAGGCGACACTCTCCTCCGCTGGGATCGAGGCCGGCCCGGCCGAGCTTCGGTAGGTTCGACCGACAGGAAAGGAAACACCCCCGTTGAGCCGCGTACTGGTGGTCGAGGACGAGGAATCGTTCTCCGACGCCTTGTCCTACATGCTCCGTAAGGAGGGATTCGAGGTGTCCGTCGCCGCGACGGGCACGTCCGCCCTCACCGAGTTCGACCGAACCGGTGCCGACATCGTGCTGCTCGACCTGATGCTGCCGGAGATGTCGGGTACGGAGGTTTGCCGCCAGCTCCGCCAGCGGTCACACGTCCCGATCATCATGGTCACCGCCCGGGACAGCGAGATCGACAAGGTGGTCGGCCTGGAGATCGGGGCCGACGACTACGTGACCAAGCCGTACTCGCCGCGGGAGCTGGTCGCCCGGATCCGGGCGGTACTGCGCCGGCAGAGCGCGGAGGTGACCGAGTCGGGTACCCCGACCCTGGCCGCCGGCCCGGTCCGGATGGACATCGAGCGGCACGTGGTGACCGTGGACGGCGCCCCCGTGCAGCTGCCGCTCAAGGAGTTCGAGCTGCTGGAGCTGCTGCTGCGCAACGCGGGCCGGGTGCTCACCCGGGGGCAGCTCATCGACCGGGTCTGGGGTGCCGACTACGTGGGCGACACCAAGACGCTGGACGTGCACGTCAAGCGGCTGCGCTCCAAGATCGAGCCGGAGCCGTCCGCGCCGCGCTACATCGTCACCGTCCGGGGCCTCGGCTACAAGTTCGAGCCCTGATCGGCGGTCTGGTTTGCGGTTTCCGGGTGTGGCCCGGCACCGCGTTTGACCAGCGGTTTCGGGTATGGCCCGCCGTGCCCGGCGCCGGGCGGTCAGGCCTGGTTCCCTGCGCCGGTCACGGCGGGCTACCCCGTGTCGCGCCGTTGTGCGTCGGGTGTGTGGTGACCGACTACTCGATGTGCGGGATGTCGTGGTGTCGGTGTGTGCCGGATGTCGCCGTTTGCGGGACACGGAGTGGATCATCGGGGGTCTGTGGTCGCCTGTCTGGGTGTTCTGCGGTCTGGTGTCCGGTTCGCGGGTGGTCGGCGGGCGTCGCCAGCCTGGAATGCCGGCCGGTCGGGGGTGGTTGAACATCCGTGGACGGCCGAGGAAGACGCCCTGGTGTGGTGGGGTGC
>NZ_JBLROA010000121.1:0-7623 GCF_047921505.1 Micromonospora sp. SL1-18
GGCGTGGCGTCAGACGCGCCGAGCTGGAGTTGTCGGTGGTTGGAGATCGAGCTGGTCAATGGCCTGCGCGGCGCGACCGGGCCGGGGCGCGGCGGGCGCGGGCTGGACGGTATGCGGGAGCGCGTGCTGCTGCTCGGCGGGCGGCTCACCGCCGGCCCGGAGGGTGAGCGGTGGCGGGTCCGGGCGTCCCTGCCGGTGCCGAGGGGAGAGTCCGGATGAGTATCGACGTGGTGATCGTCGACGACGACGAGCTGATCCGGTGGGGGCTGCGGGCGATCATCGACGCGCAGCCGGACCTGCGGGTGGTCGGCGAGGCCGCGGACGGGGCGGAGGTGCCGCCGCTGGTGGCGAAGCTGCGCCCCCGGGTGGTGCTGATGGACGTCCGGATGCCCGCCATCGACGGCATCCAGGCCACCCGGCGGCTGCTCGCCGCCTCCGCCGACCCGCCCCGGGTCCTGGTGATCACCACGTTCGCCAATGACGAGTACGTCTACGAGGCGCTGCGCGCCGGGGCGAGCGGCTTCCTGCTGAAGCGGGCCCGCCCGAGCGAGGTGGTGGAGGCGATCCGGGTGGTGGCGACGGGCGAGTCACTGCTCTTCCCGGCGGCGATCCGGCAGCTCGTCGGGGCGTACGGGGGGCGGGGCGGGGACGGGCTGTGCTCGGCGCGGCTCACCGAGCGGGAGGCCGAGGTGCTGCGGCTGATGGCCACCGGCCTGTCCAACACCGAGATCGCCGAGCGGCTGGGGGTCGGGGCGGAGACGGTTAAGACGCATGTCGGGAACGTGCTGGCCAAGCTGGGCGTACGGGACCGGACCCAGGCGGTGATCGCCGCGTACGAGTCCGGCTTCGTGGTGCCGAGCGGCTGAGGTTTTCTCGGCGGGGGGAGCGGGCGACCGGGTGTCGGATCATGGGCACCGTCGAAGGCCGGGCGATTTGTCGCCCGACCGAGATAGCGTGTGTTGGGTGACTGCGCCCAACCAGGTTTCCCCGGTTCCGCCCGTCGACCTGCCCGGCACACTCGGCGCGCTGCGGGCGTCCGGCCACCGCTACCGCGCGGTCAAGCAGGAGCTCCGCGACAACCTCCTCGCCCGGATGCGTTCGGGCGAGGAGCGCTTTCCGGGCATCGTGGGCTACCAGGACACGGTGCTGCCCGAGGTCGAGCGGGCCCTGCTCGCCGGCCATGACATGGTGCTGCTCGGCGAGCGGGGTCAGGGCAAGACCCGGCTGATCCGGTCGCTCGGCGCGCTGCTCGACGAGTGGACCCCGGTCATTCCCGGCTCGGTGCTCAACGAGCACCCGCTGCACCCGCTCACCCCCGCCTCCCGTGCCCTGGTCGCGGAGCGCGGCGACGAGCTGCCGATCGGCTGGCTGCACCGCTCGATGCGGTACGGCGAGAAGCTGGCCACCCCGGACACCAGCGTGGGTGACCTGATCGGTGACGTCGACCCGATCCGGCTCGCCCAGGGGCGTACCCTCGGCGACCCGGCGACCATCCACTTCGGGCTGGTGCCGCGTACCAACCGGGGCATCTTCGCCGTCAACGAGCTGCCCGACCTGGCCGAACGGATCCAGGTGGCGCTGCTGAACGTGCTGGAGGAGCGGGACATCCAGGTCCGCGGCTACCAGCTTCGGCTGCCGTTGGACCTGCTGCTGGTGGCCAGCGCCAACCCGGAGGACTACACCAACCGGGGCCGGATCATCAGTCCGCTGAAGGACCGGTTCGGCGCGGAGATCCGTACCCACTATCCGGTCGACCTGGAGCTGGAGCTGGAGCTGATCCGGCAGGAGGCCGACCTGGTCGCCGCCGTGCCGGAGCACGTGCTGGAGGTCCTCGCGCGGTTCGCCCGCGCGGTCCGGGAGTCCCCGTCGGTGGACCCGCGCTCCGGCGTTTCGGCCCGGTTCGCCATCGCCGCCGCGGAGACCGTCGCGGCGGCCGCGCTGCGCCGCTCCGGCCTGCTCGCCGCCGGATCCGCCGCCGCGTCCACTGCCGCGTCCGCCGGCGGCTCCGCTGCGGATGAGGTGTTAGCAGGGGGCCCCTGTACAACCGCAGGCGTTAACAGGGGGCCCCTCCTTTCACCCGAGGCGGCGGTGGCGCGGGTGGGGGACGCGGTGTCGGTGACGAGCACGCTGCGGGGGAAGGTCGAGTTCGAGAGCGGCGAGGAGGGGCGGGAGATCGAGGTCCTGGCCCACCTGCTGCGGACCGCCACCGCGGAGACGTTCCGGGCCCGGCTGGCCGGGCTGGACCTGTCCGGGTTCACCGCGCTGGTCGCCGAGGGCGACGTGATCGAGACCGGCGAGCTGGTCTCCTCCGCCGAGCTGCTGCGGCAGGCCGGCACCGTGCCCGGGCTGGCCAAGGTGCTCGACCGGCTCGGCCTGGGCGACGCGCCCGGCCCGGAGGAGGCCGCCGCCGGCATCGAGTTCGTGCTGGAGGGGCTGCACCTGACCCGCCGGCTGGGCAAGGACGTCACCGACTCCGGGCGCACCGTCTACGGCGGCCGGGGCTGACCGTGGCCGGCAACCGGTTCCGGTACGGGCAGTGGCGTGGCGGGCCCGACCCGCTCGCCCCGCCGTACGACGTGCGGGCCGGGGTGGACGCGGTCGGCGCGGAGGTCCTCGCGGGCGGCAGCCTGCGGGAGGCGCTGCGTGCCCTGCTGCGGCGGGGCCCGCAGGGACGGGGCGGCCTGGACGAGCTGGCCGCCCGGGCCCGCCGGCTGCGCCGGGAGGCGCTGCGTCGCGGCGACCTGGACGGCGCGGTGACCCGGGCGCGGGCGCTGCTCGACCAGGCCCTGGCAGCCGAGCGGGAGGAGCTGCGCGGCCGGGACGGCGACGACGCCCGCTTCGCCGAGGCGGTGCTGGACAACCTGCCCCGCTCGACCGCCCGCGCGGTGGAGGAACTGTCCGGCTACGACTGGGCCAGTGACCAGGCCCGGGCCACGTACCAGCGGATCCTGGACGGGCTGCGCGGCGAGGTGCTGGAGCAGCGCTTCGCCGGGCTGCGGGACGCGGCGCGGGCCGCCGCGGACCCGATCGCCCAGCGGCGGCTCGCCGAGATGATGCGCGACCTCAACGACCTGCTGGGCCGGCACGCCCGGTCCGAGGACACCACCGACGCGTTCGCCGAGTTCATGCGCCGGCACGGCGAGTTCTTCCCGGAGCGGCCGAAGGACGTCGACGAGTTGGTTGACGTGCTGGCCCGGCGGGCGGCGGCCGGGGAGCGGCTGATGCGGTCGCTGTCGGACCGGCAGCGCGAGGAGCTGGCCGGGCTGATGCGCCAGTCGCTCGGCGAGCGGCTGGCCGGGGAGCTGACGCAGGTCGACGCCCAGCTGCGGGCGCTGCGCCCCGACCTGAACTGGCAGCGCGGTGAGCGGATGCGGGGCGAACGGCCGCTGGGCTACGGCGAGGCGACCGGGGCGCTCGGCGAGCTCGCCGAGCTGGACGAGCTGCTCGACCAGCTCGACCAGGATCAGCCGGGCGCCACCCTGGACGACGTCGACGTGGACGCGGTGGCCCGGACGCTGGGCCGGGACGCCGCCGCCGACGTACGCCGGCTGCAGGAGTTGGAGCGGGAGCTGCGCCGGCAGGGCTGGGTGACCCGAGACGCCGAGGGGCTGACGTTGAGCCCGAAGGCGCTGCGCCGGCTGGCCGGCACCGCCCTGCGGCGGGTCTTCGCCGATCTGACGGCCGGCCCGCGCGGCCAGCACGACCTGCGCTCGGCGGGCGCGGCTGGCGAGGTCAGCGGCGCCTCCCGGCCGTGGGAGTACGGCGACGAGCAGCCCCTCGACGTGGTACGCACCCTCACCCGTGCGGTACGCCGGGCCGGTCCGGGTGTGCCGGTGCAGCTCGCGGTCGAGGACTTCGAGGTAATGGAGACCGAGAAGCGGGCGTCGGCGGCAGTGGCGCTCTGCGTCGACCTGTCGTACTCGATGATCTCCCAGGGGCGTTGGGGGCCGATGAAGCAGACGGCGTTGGCGCTGTCGCATCTGGTGGCGACCCGGTTCCCGCAGGACGCGCTGCAGATCGTCGGGTTCGGCCGGGAGGCGATGCCGCTGACCCAGCAGGAGCTGGCGGCGGTGGAGCCGGACCTGCGGCAGGGCACCAACCTGCAGCACGCGCTGCGGCTGGCCGGGCGGCACCTGCGCCGGCACCCGGGCGCCGAGCCGGTGGTGCTGGTGGTGACCGACGGCGAGCCCACCGCCCACCTGGACCCGGAGGACGGCGAGGCGTACTTCCACTGGCCGCCGCTGCCGGAGACGATCGAGGCGACTGTCCGCGAGGTGGACAGGCTGGCTCGGTACGGGGCCATGCTGAACCTGTTCATGCTCGGCGACGACCCCGGTCTCCGCCGCTTCGTCGACGCCGTGGCCCGCCGCTCCCGGGGCCGCGTCCTCACCCCCGACCTCGACGACCTGGGCGAGTACGTCGTCTCCGACTACCTCCGCTCCCGCCACGGCCGTCGCTGACCGGCCCCAGAGCGCCGGCCGGCTGCCGGGGTGCCTTCGCTCTGCGCTGTCGACCTGACGTCGTGAACGATTCACGGGTCCTCATCCGGGTGAATCGGGTGCCATAACTCCATGATCGACGCCTGCGGGCGGGGTTGGATGCGGGGCATGGACGGGGTGGACACCGGGGGGCTGCGGCGGGCGTATGAGGCGGTGCTCGCGGAGGTGGACGCGGGCGGGTTCGGCCCGCCCGCGGACGGCGAGCTGAGCGCCGAGCAGATCGTCGCGCACCTGGCGGCCAACGACGAGCTGCTGAGCGAGGCGACGGAGGCGGTGCTGGCCGGCTCGCCGTTTGCGTACTACGACCTGGAGACCATCCACCGGCCGCAGCTCGACGCGCTGGTCTCCGAGTGCGGTGGGCTGGACGGGCTGGCCGAGCTGCTGCGCGACACCAGCCAGAAGTTGTGCGTGCTCGCCGACCGGCTCGGCCCGGCCGCGGAGACTCCCGTGGATACGGTGCTGCGGGAGGGCTTCGACCTGGACGTGGACGAGTCCCTGCCCTGGGGCCGCGCCCTCGACCTGCACACCCGCGTCCACCTGCCCATGCATCTGGCCCAGCTGCGCGCCCTACGCACCCACCTCCACCCCGCCTGACACCCGACCTGCCCACCACGGCGATCTTGCGCTTACTGCCCCCGTGAAACAGTGCAAATGGGAAAAAAAGGGGACCCAAAGTGCAAGATCGCGGAGTGGAAGGGGGAGGGGGAGGGGGGAGGGGGGAGGGGTAGGGGTGGGACGGGGGTCAGGGAGTGCGGCGGAAGGTGCGGCGGTAGGCGGTCGGGGCGACGCCGACGCGGTGGTGGAAGTGCTGGCGCAGGGCGGCGGCGGTGCCGAAGCCGGCGTGCCGGGCGACCTGGTCGACGGTCAGCTCCGTGGTTTCCAGCAGCAGCCGCGCGTGGTCGGTGCGCTGCTGCAGCAGCCACTGCGCCGGGCTGAGCCCGGTCTCGGAGCGGAAGTGCCGGGTGAAGGTGCGTACGCTCATCCGGGCGTGCGTGGCCAGGTCGCGCAGGGCGACCGGTTCGTGCAGCCGTTGCCGGGCCCATTCGCGGGTGGCCGCGGTGCTGGCGTCCGCGGCGCGGGGGATCGGGCGTTCGATGTACTGGGCCTGGCCGCCGTCCCGCCACGGTGGCACGACGCAGCGCCGGGCGGACCAGTTGGCGACCGCGCTGCCGTGATCGGTGCGGATGACGTGGAGGCAGAGGTCGAGACCGGCGGCCACCCCGGCCGAGGTGAGCACCCCGTCGGAGTCGAGGAACAGCACGTCCGGGTCGAGGTCCACGCCCGGGTAGAGCTGGCGGAACCGGTTCGCGTACGCCCAGTGGGTGGTGGCCCGGCGGCCGTCGAGCAGGCCGGCGGCGGCCAGCACGAAGGCGCCGGTGCAGATCGACATGATCCGCGCGCCCCGGTCGTGGGCCGCCCGCAGCGCCGCCGTGACGTCGGGGTCCACCGCCCCGTCGACCAGCGGAGTGCCCTCGTGGATGCCGGGGACGATCACCGTGTCGGCGGTTCGGGTCAGCTCCAGGCCGTGCTCGGGCAACACCTGGAAGCCGGCGGTGCTGCGCACCGGCCGCCCGCCCGGGGTGCAGACCTCGACGGTGTACAGCGGCGTGCGGTCCTCGGTGCGGGCGGTGCCGAAGACCTGGGACGGGGTGCCGAGGTCGAGGCCGACGACGCTGTCGAGGGCGAGGACCGCGATCCGGTGCGGGACGACAGCCATGGCCTGATTATTGCGCATGATGGCTTTCGGGCCACTCGTCGCGTCGCCCGCCGCCCCCGAGACTCGGTGCGTGACCCGACACCGTCTCCATCCGGCCTGGCTCGTGGCCGCCGTCGCCTTCGTCGCGCTGGTTGGCGCCGCCGGCTTCCGCGCCACGCCCAGCGTGCTGCTGCACCCGTTGCACGCCGAGTTCCGCTGGCCCCTCGCGACCATCTCCGCCGCCGTCTCGGTCAACCTGATGCTCTACGGGCTGACCGCCCCGTTCGCCGCTGCGCTGATGGACCGGTTCGGCATCCGCCGGGTGGTGGCCGCCGCGCTGGTGCTGGTGGCCCTCGGCAGCGGGCTGACCGTCGGGATGACCGCGAGCTGGCAGCTGATCCTCTGCTGGGGTGTGCTGGTCGGGCTGGGCACCGGCTCGATGGCCCTGGCGTTCGTGGCGACGGTGACCGGGCGCTGGTTCGTCCGCCGGCGGGGCCTGGTCACCGGCGTGCTGACCGCGGGCGGGGCGGCCGGGCAGCTGGTCTTCCTTCCGCTGCTCGCCGTGCTGGTGCGCGACCATGGCTGGCGGGTGGCGGCGCTGGTCGTCGCCGGGGCCGCGCTGGCGGTCGTACCCGTGGTGCTCTGGCTGCTGCGCGAGCATCCGGCGGATCTCGGCCTGCCCGCCTACGGCGCGGCCGAGGTGGTGCCCCCGCCCCCGCCGACCGGTGGGGCGGCGGCCCGGGCGGTCGGCGCGCTCACCGCCGCCGCGCGGACCCGGCCGTTCTGGCTGCTCGCCGGCGGCTTCGCGATCTGCGGTGCGACCACGAACGGGCTGGTCGGCACCCACTTCGTGCCGGCCGCGCACGACCACGGCATGCCGGAGACCACCGCCGCGGGCCTGCTCGCCCTGGTCGGCATCTTCGACATCGTCGGTACGGTGGCCTCCGGCTGGCTCACCGACCGGGTGGACAGCCGGCTGCTGCTCGGCGCCTACTACGCACTGCGCGGCGCGTCGCTGCTGGTGCTGCCCAGCCTCTTCGCCGGCACCGCCCAGCCCAGCATGCTGGTCTTCGTCGTCTTCTACGGCCTGGACTGGGTGGCCACCGTGCCGCCGACCGTGGCGCTGTGCCGGGAGCACTTCGGCGCGTCCGGGGCGGTGGTCTTCGGCTGGGTGTTCGCCGCCCACCAGGTGGGCGCGGCGATGGCGGCGACCGGCGCCGGGCTGGTCCGCGACCAGCTCGGCGACTACGCCCTGGCCTGGTACGTGGCGGGTGCGTTGTCGATCGGCGCGGCCGGGCTCTCCCTGCTGCTGCGCCGCCCGGGCGGCGAGGCGCCGGTCGTGCTGGCCGTCACGGTCGACCGGCGGGCCTGGAGGAGCGACTAGTGATCGTTTTTCTGGCCAGAATCGTCTATTGTCGACCGTCGTGT
>NZ_JBLROA010000122.1:0-7612 GCF_047921505.1 Micromonospora sp. SL1-18
CAGGCGGCGGCGCGTGCGGCCCGTTCAAGGGCCGCCTTGATCCTCTAGAGGCTGATCCGGCGGTGTTCGTCGGCCCCTTGTTCCTTGAGCGGCAGCCAGCGCCCACGACAGTCCCCTTATGCATGCCCTGTTCTCAGTGTCTTTCAGTCATCCATACGCCCAATCAGCATGCTCGCTACCTCGCCCATGCTCGTGATCACCACATCCGCCCCGGCGGCCTGGAACGTCTCGACTTTGGCTGGCCGATTCGCGTAGCCGATCACTCGCACTCCGGCCGCCCGCGCCCCGTGGATATCCGAGAGCGAGTCGCCGACCAGAACGCACCGACCCGGCGGCTCGCCGACGGCGCGCACGGCTTGCAGGACCGGCGCGGGGTTGGGCTTCATGCGGCCCGGTTCGGCGTACGCCCGGCCGACCACCGGCGAGACGTACGCGGCGAGCCGGTGCGCTACCAGGTACGCACTCACCGCGCCGGCCGAGTTGTTGCTGACCACCGCCACCGGCATCCCGGCCTGCCGGGCCGCCACGATGACTTCCCGGCCGTACGGCGTCGGTTCGGCAGTCTCGACGGCCCGGCACTCGGCCGCGCAGAGTGCATCCTCTACCACCCGCGTGACGCCCTGGTCACCGGTCGCCCCGATGCAACGAAGCACCTCAAGCGGGTCCGGCTCGCTGGCGAGATCCGGCGGCACGTCGACGCCGCGCCGCCGCAGCACATCGACCAGCTCGGCGGCAACCTGCGGCGCCGGGTAACCGGCGAAGATGCTGCACACCGGCCCGTCAAAGTCGAGCAGCACCGCACCAACCTCGCCGAGCAGGCGGCCAAGGTCGGCGGTCATCCGTCGTACCGGTAGGCGATGGTCGACCACACCGAGTCGAACCACTGGCGGGACGCCTCCACGAACTGAGCGCCGTGGGAGGTGTCGTCATCGGTCACCGCGTAGTGGAACAGCGGCACGTCCTTGCCCATCAGGTCGTAGATCGCCATCGGCTCACCCTTGATCGATACGGTGCGCTCCACGACCGGATAGAAGCCGTAGAAGACCTCTTCGCCATTCAGGATGTAGAGCTTGAACAGCGGGGACGCCCGGTGCATCCGCACCTCAACACTGGCCGACCGGATCAGGCCGAGGTCGCCCAGCTCGGTGACCTGATCGAGGATGCCGTCCGCTGCCCGGCGGGTGATTCGGTCTGCGCGTTCGCGTACGGCCGGATCGTCGGCCTGCGTCTCGGCTCGTGAAGGCAGTGCCATCGGCACGGTCATGTCGGAGATCAGGACGCGCACGGCGATCGACTCAGGCGCGAGGCGGCCCACACGCACCTTGTCGAGCGCTTCGGCGAGCGCGTCTCGCAGCGTCTCGCCGGAGAACCCGGCGAAGTCGATGGTGACGTGGGGCCGCTCGAACGCGGCTTCGATGTGCGGACGCAGCTCAACGGCCCGCTGCGTCTGCGCACGGACAAACGCGCCGCTCCCTTGCCGGGACACGATTAGCCGCTCTGCCCTGAGCAGGTCTAGGGCTCGCTTGACGGTCTCCCGCGCTACGCCGTAGCGCGCTGCTAGCTCGGGCTGCGACGGCAGCTTGTCGCCGGGAGCTAGTCGGCGGGTGAGGATGGCCGCCCGCAGCTTGTTCGCGATCTGCTGCGACGCCTGCTTCGGGTCGTCCGGGTCTAGGTGCCCAAGGAAGTCAAGGTTCTCGCTCACCCGCTCACGGTAGCGCTGACTAGCCAAGTTGGGAAAGTTCGTCGCGGCATCTTGACCTGACTAGCCAGGCCGGCCTACCGTCATCCCATCGAACCTGGCTAGCCAGGAACGACAAGCCGGTTCGCTACCGGGGAAGGCAGCGCCTCGCGGCGCTGCGCGCCCACGAGCCGCCGCGCGGTCGTTCATTGAGAACTTCACAGCAGAAGCGCCGCGTAGATCCGTCTGCGGCATCCCCGCCTTGAGTCACACGGTGGTCGACCCCGGTAGATCCCGGGCGAGCGGGGCGAGCGGGCCGGATCTTGGCGCGCGGTTTGGGCTTCTGCCTCTTGTCCCTGTTCGTCCCGGGGTGCGGCCGGTCTGGTCGCACCCCGGGCCTTTCCCACTTCATCGACTCCCCCGGAGGTTTCCCGTGAGGAACCACCTCGCCCCCGTCATGGCCGAGCCGACCGCCGCCGACCTGGCGGCCATCGACCGCGAGTGGCCGCTGATCGCCGCCGAGCTGGACCTGCTCGACGCCGAGATCACGATGCTCTACGCCGAGGACCACGGCGGCCCGACCGCGCTGGACTGGCGGAGGCTGCGCCGGGCCGAGGCCCGCGTGACTCGCGCCGCTGCCGGGCTGACCGCCCTCCCCATCCCGCACCGCGCGGCCTGATGTCCCGGGTCCGCGCCGCCTTTCACGATCCGGACGGGGCGCGGTACGGCATCCCCACCTACTGGTGGCGAGGTGCCCCGCCCGGCTACGCCACCCGCCGCCAACTGCGTGCCGCCGGCCTACGGCCCGGTGGCCAGCCGATCGCCGCTCAGGTGCTCTGGCGCGGCGTCGGCGGCACCCGCGCCGCCTACCTCTACCGGGTCGACCTGGCCCAACCCAAGCGCACCGCCACCCCCGCCCAACGCGCCGCCATCGGCAAAGCGTTGACCGCCCGCCGTACCTGTCCCACCTGCGGCACGGTCCGGCCCTACTACATCCCGCGCTCGCTGGGCGAATGCCTCGCGTGCGCCTACCCCCAGGAGGCCGCAGCATGACCGCCCCCACCATCAACGGCACCCGCTACCCCCAACCCATCGACGCCCTGTTGCCCGCCGCCCGCGACCTGGACCTGCCCGAGGGCCAGACCTTCCCGTCGCGCAACCGGCTGATGCGGGAGTTCCGCATCGGCGCGCCGAAGGCTGACGACCTGCTCGCCCGGCTCAAGGCCGAGGCCGCCGAGCCGGTCACCACCGCCGCCGAGCCGGCCGCCACGGACCCGGACCCGGTGCCGGCCGTGCCCGAGTCCGAGCCGCCGGCCGCCGAGCCGGTGGAGATCACGCCGGCCGAGCCGCCGGCCGAGGTCACGCCGGTCGGTCACCCGGACACGCCCACCTCGCGCGCGCCGTCCCGCCCGGCGGCGGTCTGGCCGGTGGTGCTGCTGGCGCTACCCGCGTTCGTGGCTGTCTGGTCTGGGTGGGTCGGACTCGGCGGACTCACCGGGTTCGGCATCGTGCACCCACTGCCGGGTATCTGGGACAGCTTCTCCATCAACTCGGCGATCACGCTGCCGATCGGGGTGGAGACGTACGGCGCGTACGCGCTTTACGTGTGGCTGTCCGGGCGGGTGCCCGGTCCGGCCCGGCGGTTCGCCAAGTGGTCCGCCCTCGGTTCCCTCGCGGTCGGCGCGCTCGGTCAGGTCGCCTACCACCTCCTGGAAGCGGCCGGCGTCACCGTCGCCCCGTGGTGGATCACCACCGCCGTGTCGGTCCTGCCGGTGGCGGTGCTCGGCATGGGCGCCGCCCTGGCGCACCTCGTTCGCTCGCACGACTAGTTCCGCCCGGCGGCACGGCCTATGGCCTCGCAAACCCGTGCCGTGCCGCCGGTCCCCCTGCTGATCCGTAGACCGTTGGAGGAACCCCCATCATGACGTCCCCCCGAGATGATGACCGTTTCGACTGGCAGGCCGCCGAGCGCGACCTGCACTCTCCCGATGCCGAGGTGGTGGACCTGGACGCCGCCCGGTCCCGCCGGCAGGCATCCGCCGCCCCCGACGACGACCTGGCCGACGTCCCCACCGGTCGGCGGTTGGTCGATTCGCCCGCCGCGCAGCGGTCCCCGCGGTTCACTGTCGCCGGTTTGCAGGACGCGAAGCGGCGGCCGATCGTGCCGGCGTGGCTGCGCTCCCGTGCCGAGCTGCGCGACGCCGCCCGCTGGACGGTCGGGCACCTGTTCCACGCCGGCACCTACCACCTGACCCGCACCCCGAAGTACGCCGGCAAGCTGGTCTGGCGTTCCCCGCGGGGCGCGGGCCGGCTGCTGACCGGGTGGGGCCGGTGGCTGTTCGACCTGCAAGGCGAGCACGTGCGCCAGCTCATGGCGGACAAGGGCGACGCCGAGCTGTACCTGAAGGTGTCGAAGCTGCGTGACCAGCGCGTCCGGTGGCGCGGCTTCGTCACCGCCGCCGTCGTGCTCGGCGTGCTCCCTGCCCTCGGGATCGCCTACGCCCTGGCCCCGCCCGAGGCCCGGTACGCCACCCTCGCCGCCATTCTGGCCGCCCTCGGCGCTCTCGGGCGGCCGGCGGACAAGCCGCTGCTCGACACCGCCGTCATGGTGCCGAAGGTGCAGAAGCTCACCTCGGATGTGGTGGTGCGCGCTTTGGGCAACCTCGGCATCACCGGCATCAACCAAGCGCTTGCCAAGGGCGACCGGGGCAAGGACTGGTTCCCCGCCCCGATCACCCGCGACGGCCCCGGCTGGCGCGCCGACGTGGAACTGCCCAACGGCGTCACCGCCACCGAGGTCATCGAGAAGCGGGAAAAGCTCGCCGCCGGCCTCAGCCGGCCCCTCGGCTGCGTGTGGCCCGAGGGACAGCCCGAGGTGCACCCCGGCCGCCTCGTGCTCTGGGTCGGGGATCAGGACATGTCCAAGGCCCGCAAGCCCGTGTGGCCGCTGCTCAAGGCCGGCACCGTGGACCTGTTCCGGCCACAGCCGTTCGGCACCGACCCGCGCGGCCGGTGGGTCGAACTCACGTTGATGTTCATGGCGATGGTCATCGGCTCCATCCCCCGCATGGGCAAGACCTTCACCCTGCGGGAAGTCCTGTTGATCGCCGCCCTGGATCCGCGTGCGGAGATCCACGCCTACGACCTCAAGGGCACCGGCGACCTGTCCGCGCTGGAGCAGGTCGCCCACCGCTACCGCGCCGGTGAAGAGGACGAGGACATCGAGTACGCCGTGGCCGGCATGCGGGAGCTACGCGAGGAGCTGCGCCGCCGCGCCAAGGTGATCCGCGACCTCCCCCGCGACCTGTGCCCGGAAAACAAGGTCACGCCCGAGCTGGCCTCCAAGAAGAGCTTGGGGCTGCACCCCCTGGTCGTGGGGGTGGACGAGTGCCAGAAGTGGTTCGAGCACCCCGAGCACGGCAAGGAACTCGAAGCCATCAGCACCGACCTCGTCAAACGCGGGCCGGCACTCGGGATCATCCCCGTGTTCGCCACCCAGCGGCCCGACGCCAAGAGCCTCCCGACCGGGATCAGCGCGAACGCGTCCACCCGGTTCTGCCTCAAGGTCATGGGCCAGACCGAGAACGACATGGTGCTCGGCACCTCGCAGTACAAGCAGGGCATCCGGGCAACCATGTTCGCCTGGACCGACAAGGGCACCGGCTACTTCGTCGGTGAAGGAGCCGACGCGAGGATCACCACCACCGTCAACATCGACGGGCCCCTCGCGGAGCGGATCGCCGCCCGCGCCCGCACCGCCCGTGAGGCCGCCGGCCGACTCACCGGCCACGCCCTCGGCGAGCAACCCGCCACCGCCCCAACCCTCACCTTCAACCTGCTGGAGGACATCGCCGCCGTGGTCCCGGCGAGTGAGGCCAAGGTGTGGTGCCGCACCGTCGCCGCACGGCTGGCCGAGCTGCGGCCCGACGTCTACCAGGGGTGGGACGCCGAGCGGGTGACCGTCGCGCTCAAGCCGTTCGCGGTGAAGGTCGGGCAGACGTGGGGCACCGACCCGGACACCGGCAAGGGCGCCAACCGGGGCGGTTTCGAACGCGCCGCCATCATTGCCGCCATCGCGGAGCGTAACCGGAAACGGGACGCGAGCTAACCCGCGATCGGTCCTAGGTCTAGGACCAGACGGCTCCTAGACCTAGGACCGTCCCTAGGACGCCATCCGAACCCTGATCAGGACGCTAGGAACCTAGCGGCCTCCCCCGAACACACCCTGAAACCGGCCCTGGAGGCTGTCATGACCCCCCGCACCCTGCTAGCCACCGCCCCCTGCCTCATCCTCGCCGCAATCACGCTCGGTTACCTGGCTCTGTGCGTGGTCGCGCCGTTCGGACGCTGCCGCACCTGCCACGGCACCGGCCGCAAGCGATCCCTGCTCGCCCGTGCCGGGCGGGAGTGCCGCCGCTGCGCCGGCACCGGACTGCGGCTGCGCGTCGGCCGGCACGCCATCAACCACATCAAGGACGAGTACCAGGCGGCCAAGCGATGAACCGCCACACCGGACACACCGCGTGGTGCGGCCGGGACCACCGCTGCGGCCTCAGCGAGCACCGATCCGAGGAAATCGTGGTCGACCTACCCGGCCGCGCCCGCGCCGTCCTCGTGCGTGTCCGCACCGCCACCGGTCGAGAGCACGCCGAGGTGCGGCTCAGGGTCGCGCTCGCCCCAACCGAGCTGGCGGCGCGCCGCCAGTTGGCCGGGTTGCTCGGCGACCTGCGGCACACCGTCACCCGCGCCGCCATCGCCGCCCGGCCGCGACCGAGGCGGGCCGCCCGGTGACCGGCGGCCGGTGGCTCGGCGCGAGCAAGGTACTTGGCCGACCGGTGACCGACGCCGAGCCCTATCCGCACATCTGCGGTCGGCTGCTGGCCGGCAAGGACAGCCGCAGCGGCCGACCGGTCTACCTGCAACGGCGTGACTGCGCTGCCTGCGCACACGAACGCCACCAGCGCACCACCCGAGACACATCGCAACCCGGCAACCCGGGCGGGGTGCTGCTCGACCTCGACGCGGCCCGCGCCCGTCGCACCGCACGGAAGGAGAAGACCGTTGCCTGACCTGCTCACCGCCGCCCTGGCCTACGCCGAACGGGGGTGGCCGGTGTTCATGCTCGGCCGCTCCAAACGGCCCGTGGCGAACTGTCCCGCCTGCCCGAAGGCAGACCAAGACCCCACCCACGATCAGGACGCCTGCCCGTGCCTGACCTGTCACGGCTTCTACGCCGCCACCACCGACCCGGCGCGGGTCGCCGCGATCGTGGCCGCCGTGCCGCGCGGGCAGCTCGCCTTACGCACCGGCGCAGCGTCCGAGCTGCTGGTGGTCGACGTCGACCCGGCGCACGACGGAGCGGCCACCCTGGCGCGGCTCATCGCCGCCGGCCTCACCCCGCCCACGGCGCGGGTACGCACCGGATCCGGTGGCCTGCACCTCTACTACCGGCACCCCGGCCGGCATATGCCGTGTAGCCAGGGCAAGCCCGGCCAAGGACTCGGCCCCGGCATCGACGTGAAGGCCGACGGCGGATACGTCGTGCTGCCGCCGTCCGTGCATCCGCGCACCGGGCGTCCCTACCGGTGGATACCCGGCCAGGCCGTGAAGGAGATGCCCCCCGCCCTGCTCACGGCCTGCCTGCCGCCGCCGGCACCGCCCATCCCGGCCGTGACCGGCCCGATCCGCGTGCGTGAGGCGGGGGGCATCTCCCACCCTGACCGGCTCCTGGCCGCACTACTCGACCGGGTCACTGCCGCCCCCGAGGGAGTGCGCCGCACCACCCTCTACGGCGTCGCCCGAGGCGTCGCCCGCATGGTCGCCGCCGACGCCATCGATCGCGCCGACGCCATCGCCGCCCTCACCGACGCCGGCCGCCGCGCCGAACAGACCGACCGCGATATCCGCGCCGCCATCCGTGGCGGCTTCCGAGCC
>NZ_JBLROA010000123.1:0-7527 GCF_047921505.1 Micromonospora sp. SL1-18
CACTCCTCGCGCTCACCGGGAAACGCTCTCCTTCCCGTCGCCCCGATCAGCGGGGCGCTGGCCGTCCTGCGTGCCGGTGCTGCCCGGCGATCGCCGCCGCCCGAGTCGGCGGGCCACAGCGGCGAGCAGCGGCCGGACGTCCCGCGCGTCGGTCAGCCAGGCTACGGCGAGGAACAGGCCGCCGACCACGGCTCCGGACAGCATGCCCTGCACGAACGCCGGCGCTGCCGTCGGGGTCCAGAGGCCGGCGAGCCAGCGGGAGATGACCGCCCCGCCGAGCCCGGCGACCGCGGCGGCGAGCAGGCCAGCGGCCCCGGCGCGGCCGACGCCGGCCAGGGCGGCCCGGCCGGCGGAACGGAGCACGGCGGCGATCAGCAGGCCGCCGAGGAGCAGCATGCCGGCAGAGGTGGCCAGGGCCACCGCCAGCACCCGGTCGGCCAGCGGCAGCAGGCGCCCGAGCAGGACCGCCAGCATCGGCACGGTCAGCCAGCCGACGGCGGTGGCGACGGTCGCCGACCGGGTCTCGCCGCGGGCGTAGAGGGCCCGGGTGAGCACGGCGAAGAGGCCGTAGCCGAGCAGGCCGGGAGCGAAGCCGGCGATGGCGGCCGCGGCCGGGCCGGCGACGTCCGGCCTGAAGAAGAAGTGCCCGACCGGGATCGCCGTGCCGACGAGCACGGCGGTGCCGAGCAGGCTGAACAGCACCACCCCGCGCACCGCCGGGGCCAGAGTCTTCCGGTAGGTCCGCTCGTCGCCCGCCGCACGGGCCGCCGCCAGCGTCGGGTACGCGGCCACGGCGAGCGGCACAGCCAGCACCGACCAGGGCAGGAAGTAGATCGTCTGCGCGATGTTGTAGATGCCCGGGCTGGCCTCCGACCCGTAGGAGACCTGGTTGAGCGCGACCATCAGGGCGACCTGCTGCGCGGCCACGGTCACCACCCCGGCGACGGCCAGCCCGCCGACCCGGGCCCGGGCGTCGGCGGGAAACCGGAAGCCCGGCCGCAGCGGCAGCCGCAGCCGGCGCAGCGGAATGAGCAGGGACAGCGAGAGCACCACCACACCCAGCGTGGTGCCGCCGGAGAGCAGCAGCTCACCACCCCGGCCGACCGCGCTGACGGTCGCCAGCCGCCCCTCGACGGCGGTGAAGCCGAGATAGACCGCGATGACGGTGACGCTGGACAGCAGCGGAGCGATCACCGGCCAGGCAAACCGCCGGTGCGCCTGGAGCACCCCGGTGAGCACGATGCCCACGCCGTACAGCGGCAGCTGGGGGGCGAACAGCCGCAGCATCCGCGCCCCGGCCTGGTGCTGGACCTCGCTGAGGCCGCCCCCCTGCAGCGAGACCAACGGGTCGGCGAGCAGCGCGACCAGCACGGCGAGCGGCACCAGCAGGGCGAGCACCCAGGTGAGCAGGGCCCCGGTGGTGGCGGCCACCGCACGCCGGTCGCCCGCCTCGGCCGGCGCCGCCAGCAGCGGTACGACGAGACTGGCCAGGGCCCCACCGGCGACGATCTCGAAGATGAAGTTCGGGAGGTTGTTCGCCACCACGTACGCGCCGCCGAGGTCGGTGGGGGCGAGCGTCCAGGTGAAGACGGCGGTACGGCCGAAGCCGGCGAGCCGGCTCACCACGGTGAGGACGGCGATGAGCGCGGCTGCTCCGGCCACCCGGCCGGCGCCGGCGAAGAGTGCCGGTTTCGTCACATCAGTCCGGGAGCCGGCCCAGCGCATCGAGCTCCCGCAGCCCCGGGGTCTGCTGGATGACCTGGGTGAAGCTGACCTTCTCGCTGGCGGCGGTGAGCGCGGCGAGCACGGCGAGCACGCCAGCCCGGCCGAGCGGGCCGGTCCGCGCGGCCAGGCTCACCCCGAGCAGCGCGCCGAGCGCGTTGGCGCCGCTGTCGCCGAGCATCACCCGCTCGTCGAGGTCCTCCCGGACCAGTCCGGCGGCAGCGCCGACCGCGCCCGCGGCGATCCCCCCGTACGCGCCGGTGGACAGCGGCGCGCCGAACAGCATGCCCGCCTTCAGCGCCCGGCCGGGGCGCAGGTCAAGCAGGTTGACCAGGTTGGCGGTGCCGGCCACCACGCCGGCGCCGAGCAGCACGTCGAGCCCGCGGCCGAAGGCGCCGGCCCGCTGCCGGCGGGGATGGGCGGCGACCCGGCGGTCGCAGGCAAGCAGCGCGGCGGCACCGAGGCCGGCCGCGCCGACCCCGACGATCTTGACGAGCCCGGCGGTGACGCGCCCCTCGCGCAGCGCGGCGAGGTGCCCGGCGAATCCCTTTGCGGTCTTCTGCTCGGGCCGCGCGCCGACGATGTCGTCGTACAGCCCGACAGTGCCGGCGCCCACCCCGGCGAGCAGGGCGGCGCCGCCGGCGGGGGCGCTGCCGGCGCCGAGCGCGCCCGCGGTGGCCGCCCCGACGGCCAGGGCCGGACCGGCGGCCAGGGTGACCGTGCGGCCCCGGAAGTTGGTGCGCTCCAGCGCCGGCGCGCCCGGGGAGGTACGCACCTCCCGCAGCACGTAGCGGGCGGCGACCGCCCCCGCGCCGACGGCCAGCAGCCGCCCCCACCTGGTCACGCGACCCCTCCGATCCGGATGTCGTACGCGTCGCGGTGCGAACCGGACAGCGGCCGGCCGCTCGCCTCCGCAGCCTCGCCCCGCGCGCTCACTGCGGCAGTTTAGGCAGCAGCCCTCCCGCGGCGTTGTCCCCGACACCGTACTGGCCGGCCTTCTTCTCGGTCAGCTGCTGCAACAGGGCGAGCGCGGTGACGAACTGGCCCTGCACCGTGTTGGCGTCGTCGACGGTCGAGATGCTCTGGGAGAGTACCGGGTCGCCCCGGACCACGGCGACCACGTTGCCCCCCACCGACCCCATGCCGCCCACCACGATCGCGCCGGTGCGGTCGAACTGCTCGGCGATCTTCACCACCGACTCGTCCTTCTTCGCCGAGTCCTTGTCGACGTACGGCTGCCCGCTGACCAGCACGACCGCCTCGGCGGGCCTGGAAATCTTGTCCTGCGGGGTGAGGTACCCGGCGGTCGTGTACGCCTGCAGCACCGCCCGGCGGTCCGCGTCGGTGATCTGCGGGCTGCCCTGTGGCCGGTCCAGCAGGACGCTGGCGAGCAGCGCGCTGGAGGTCTCCACGCCGTGCCCGTTGCCCGGCAGGTTGGCGGTGGAGACGCTGTTCGGGCGGGCGGCGGTGACGGCCAGTTCGAGCAGGTTGTTGTTGGTGGTGCTGTCCGGGTTGATGAACTTGTCCTGGACGTCGACCCGGCTCACGTTGGCCCCGGCGAGCTGGAGCATCTTCACCACACCCTCGGTGTGGTCCCGGCCGCTCGGCAGGTCGAGCACCAGCACCCGACGACCGGTCAGCTTGCCGGGGAGGAAGACCTGCGCCGACTCGGCGGCGAAGTCCTCCTCCCGGTCCAGTTCCTTCTGCAGGCTGTTGACCGTCTGGCGCATCTGCTGGTTGTCCTTGCGCAGCGCGTTGACGTTCTCCTTGAGCGAATCGGCGACCGGCCCGTTGAGGGCGGCCGTGCCGACCACCAGGCCGATCGCCAACGCCAGGAAGACCGCGGTCAGGGACACCACGTGGTAGCGGAAGTTGATCACGCTTGCAGCCTCTTGATCGGTCGGGGAGCTAGAAGAGCTGGCCGAGTTGGAACACGAAATTGTCCCACCATTCGGAGACCACGCCCAAATACGCCTTCCCGACGGTGGAGACCGCCACCGCGGAGGCCATCGCGGCCAGCGCCGAAAGGACCAGCAGCAGCAGGGACGAGCCGGAGATGCCCTGCCGATAGAGCCGGCTCACGCCCTTGGCGTCGACCAACTTGCCGCCCACCTTCAACCGGGTCAGGAAGGTCGAGGCCATGCCGCCCCGGCCCTTGTCGAGGAACTCCACCAGGGTCGCGTGGGTGCCGACGGCCACCAGCAGCGAGGCGCCCTTCTCGTCGGCCAGCAGCATGGCCAGGTCCTCGCTGGTGGCCGCGGCCGGGAAGGTGATCGCCGGCACGCCGAGGCCCTCCACCCGGGGCAGGCCCGGGGCCCGCCCGTCCGGGTACGCGTGCACGACCACCTCGGCGCCGCAGCGCAGCACGTCGTCGGTGACCGAGTCCATGTCGCCGATGATCATGTCGGGGGTGTAGCCGGCCTCGACCAGGGCATCCGCGCCGCCGTCCACGCCGATCAGGACCGGCTTGAACTCCCGGATGTAGGGGCGCAGCACGTCCAGGTCGGCCTTGTAGTCGTACCCTCGGACCACGATCAGGCAGTGCCGGCCCTGGATCTCGGTCTGGATCTCCGGTACGCCGACGCCGTCGAGCAGCAGGTCGCGTTCCTGCTTGAGGTAGTCCATGGTGTTGGCGGCGAACGCCTCCAACTGGACCGACAGCCCCTCCCGCGCGTCGGCCATCGACTTGGCCACCGTCTCGGCGTCCTGCAGGGCGCCGTGCGCGACCGGCTCGTCGCCGACGTACACCGTGTTGCCCTCGATCCGGACAACGTCGCCCTCGCGGATCTGCTCGAAGACGCTCTCACCGAGGTCGTCCAGGAGCGGGATGCCGGCGGAGATCAGCACCTCGGGGCCGAGGTTCGGGTAGCGCCCGGAGATCGAGGGCTTGGCGTTGAGCACGGCGGCGACCCCGACCGCGACCAGCGAGTCAGCCGCCACCCGGTCCACGTCGACGTGGTCGATGACCGCGATGTCGCCGGGCCGGAGCCGGCCGACCAGCCGCTTCGTCCGGCGGTCGAGGCGTGCGGTGCCGAGGACTGAGCCCGGTTCCGCGTTCCGGGTCCGGCGCAACGTGGGTAGACGCATCGTGACCATCCTGGCATGTGAGGCAGGTTTCGCTGTCGCGACATGCCTTGCCGTCGCGACATGCCTGAACAGGGCCGTCTACCCAGGGAAGCACACCGGGACGCGGGCCGGTGTGCTTGCCGTCACAAACCCGGGTTCACGGGCGCCTTTCCTTGGCCGCCACGGCCAGGAGTTCCTCCGCGTGTGCGATACCCAGGTCGGAATCCGGCAAACCGGCGAGCATCCGGGCAAGTTCCCGGGCCCGCTCAGTGTCCTCCACCACCCGGACCCCGCTGGTGGTCACCGCTCCCCCGGTGTCCTTCGCCACCACCAGGTGACGGTCGGCGAACGCGGCGACCTGCGGCAGGTGGGTGACCACCAGGACCTGGTGGCTGCGGGCCAGCCGGGCCAGCCGCCGGCCGATCTCCACGGCCGCCTGCCCGCCGACCCCGGCGTCGACCTCGTCGAACACCAGGGTGGGTGGGCCGCCGGACCCGGCGAAGACCACCTCGATGGCGAGCATCACCCGGGACAGCTCGCCGCCGGAGGCACCCCGCTGCAACGGCAGCGCGGGGGCGCCCGGGTGGGCCAGCAGCCGCAGCTCCACCTCGTCGGCGCCGTCCGGCCCGACCCCGGCCTCGACACCGTTGACCGTGAGGCTCGGCTCAGCCCGCCCGACCGGGCGCGGCAGCACCGCCACCTCGATCCGGGCGTGCGGCATGGCCAGCCCGGCCAGCTCGACGGTGACCTGCTCGGCGAAGCGGCCCGCGGCCTCCTGGCGCGACGCGGACACCCGACCGGCCAGCTCGGCCACCTCCCCGGCCAGCCGGGACGCCTCCTTGTCCAGCTCGTCGAGCAGCTCGTCGGAGGTGTCCAGGTCGGACAGTCGGGTGCGCGCCCGCTCGGCCCAGGCGACAACCCCGTTGACGTCGTCGGCGTACTTGCGGGTGAGCCCGCGCAGCGCGGCCCGCCGCTCGTAGACGGCCTGCAGGCGGGCCGGGTCGGCGTCCAGCCCGGCGAGGTAGGCCGACAGCTCCGCGGACACGTCGGCGACCAGGGTGGCCGCCTCCTCCAGCCGCACGGCCAGCTCGCCGAGCGCCGGGTCGGTGCCGGCCTGGGCCTCCAGGGTGCGCCGGGCGGTGCCGAGCAGCGCGGTGGCATCGGGGGTGTCGTCGGCCGCCTCGACGCCGCCGGCCACGCACTGGTGGGCCAGTTGGGCCGCCGTACGCAGCCCCTCGGCGTGCTCCAGGCGCTGCGCCTCCGTCTTCAGCTCGTCGTCCTCGCCGGGCTGCGGGTCGACCCGGGTGATCTCGTCGAGGCCGAGGCGGAGCAGATCCGCCTCCTGGTTGCGTGCGCGGGCGTTGCTCCGCCGCTCGGCCAGGTCGTCGACCACCGCCCGCCACCGGGTGTACGCCTCGCGCAGCGCGTCGAGCAGCTTCTCGTGCTCGGAGCCGGCGAACCGGTCCAGCGCGGCCCGCTGCTCGGCCGGGCGCAGCAGCCGGAGCTGGTCGGACTGGCCGTGCACGGCCACCACCTGCTCACCGACCTCGCCGAGCATCGACACCGGCATGCTCCGGCCGCCGAGGTGCGCCCGGGAGCGACCCTCCACGGTGACCGTACGGCTCAGCAGCAGCGAACCGTCCTCGTCGGGCTCTCCGCCGGCGTCGGTGATCCGGGCGTGCACTGTTCCGGCCACCCGGCCGTGCAGGCGCAGCCGCCCCTCCACCACGGCGCGACCCGGTTGGGCCCGCACCCGCCCGGCGTCCGCCCGGCCGCCGAAGAGCAGGCCGAGGCCGGTCACCACCATGGTCTTGCCCGCTCCGGTCTCGCCGGTGATGACGTTCATCCCGCCGGTCAACGGCAGCGTGGTGTCCTCGATGACGCCCAGTCCGGTGATGCGCAGCTCTTCCAGCACAGCACCCGACACTAGACGCGGCCCCCGGAGTTGACCAGCCGGCGCGGTGACACCACGGCCCCGTCCCCACCGGTGGACCGGCCGGTCGCCGGTCCGCCCAGGGGGGGCGGGTGGATGGCCGGAGTGCCGGACGTCCGCCTCACCGCTCGGCTCCCTGAGCCGCCGCTTCCTCCGACGGCGGCTCGTCGATCCGACGACCTGGCCGGGGTCGACACCCGGCCGGGTTCGGCTCACCGGTCCGCCCAACGCGGCCGGTCGCGACCCGTCCGGCACCCCGGCCGTCGTGATGCCGACCACCCCCTGGCCGGTGCCACGACCGCCGGGCCGCGCGCCCGAGCGGGCCTCACCGCCCCGCCCGGACTCCACCTCAGCGCAGCCCGCACGCCCCGGTGACCGTCCTTACGACGGTGCCGCCGGCCCCGTCGACGGCCCGGGCGACCGCTCCCGCCGCTGGGCTGGAACCGCTCGCCCTGCACCGGTTCCAACGTGGTACGCCGCACGCGCGGCACGGTCGTCGAGGGAGGCTCACGAACTTGGTTATGCGTCCTCAGTGGACATATACTGATTGGGTGGATTTTCTCCGACTGCCGAAGGCCGCGGAGCGGCTGGCTGTGCACGGTGCCACCCTCGGCGTGTTCCGCTCGATGAAGCTCGGTGGGCGGTCGGAACTCTTCAAGGATTTCGGTTCCCTGGTCACGGTGTTCGTCGGGGGCCTGTGCGGGATGGGTGCGGTAGAGAACTGGCGCCGTCTGTTGGTCGGGTCTGGGCAGTGCCAGGTTGGTGGCTGGTGAGTCGGAATCTGCCGGTGGCCGACGGCGAGGCCC
>NZ_JBLROA010000124.1:0-7518 GCF_047921505.1 Micromonospora sp. SL1-18
GGACCGGGCGCTCCCCTTCTGATGTATGCCGGCGATGTGGCGGAGCAGCGGGGCGCAAACGTACATCGATACTCGTGGTCCCAGGAGTTTCCGAAGCCTGATCAGCCAGGAATCGAGAGCTGGGTTGGCGGTGAGATCACTCCGCTGATTAACACCGTTGGCGGTCGCCCACTGCTGATCGGTAAGTCGCTCGGCACGAATGCGGCAGCGATTGCCGCCGAAAGGTCCTTGCCCGCCGTGTGGCTCACGCCCTTGCTCACCCTGCCGTGGGTGGCTGATGCGTTGGGCCGCGCAACCGCGCCGTTCCTGCTCGTGGGTGGCACTGCCGACAAAGTTTGGGACGGTGACATGGCCCGCCGGCTGTCACCCCACGTTCTAGAGGTGGAAGGCGCGGACCACGGAATGTACGTACCCGGCCCGCTTACCGAGTCGGTCGCAGTGCTCAGTCGAGTCGTGGTCGCCGTGGAGGAGTTCCTCGACGCGATCGGCTGGCCGAGCTAGGCACCTGGCCCCTTGTGGTGCCTGGCGAAGTGATCCGCGTCCGGCCGATCTCCGAGGAGGGCCGGGGGTCGGGGTCGGGGCGGAGCCCCGAGGTCTTCAGGGTTTTGCAGTCCGCGAGTCTGGCCGGCCGGCTCGGCCGATGCCGGCCGGAGGTCGCCAGCAGGCCGGGCCGGGACGGCGCGGCCCGCTTTGCAGGCCGCCCTGGCTGTACTCGGCACCGAGATCAACCAAGGAAAGTGCTGGTGGAGCCCAGGGGACTCGAACCCCTAACCCCTGCCTTGCAAAGGCGGGTGACGGACGCTGAGCGTCATCGGCAAGCGGCAACGCGAGTCGTCTTTCACTCAGTGCCCGTCGTCCTCTGTCAGGGCTTACCAACGAATGTCACCGCTTCTGCTGACTTCCTGCTGACGCTCCGGCGAGCATCGGCTTCGCTCGGTCGCCGTCCTCCGTTCATGCGGCCAGTGTCGCAAGCCTTGCAGCAGGGCGGAAGCACTCGCGGCTGACGCCTCGCATACAAGGCGTTTTCGACGAGTACCGCATCGTCCGCTGACGTCCACCGGCCCCGGCCCGGAGGCGCCATCCGTCCGCGCTGGTCCGGCCTCGGCCGCCACCGTTGGTGTCAACGACTGATGTCAGGTCGCCGCTGCTGTCGGCGCTCTGCCCGAGGAGGGGGAAGCTCCGTCGGGGGATGCAGCTTCAGGCTGTCGGCTCTGGTGCCGTCACTGGCAGCTCTGGCGGGGCTTCTCTACCCTGTCGCCATGTCGATGGATGGAGTGCCACAGGCTACGCGGCGAGTACGACCACGCCTTCAGGGTCGGCGTACTGCCGCCACCCGGACGGGCTGGCGGGACGAACGCGTGAACCACGTCGCCGTCGCCCAGGTGCTCGGCACCGTCTGAGGCGATCAGTATGCGGCATCCGTCTTTGAAGCGGGGCGGCCTGTTCTCGATCGTGATTAGCGGCGGGACGGCTGGCTTCCTCGTTGCCTGGTCCGAGCAGCATGGTTTCGCGTCACTATGGTGGCTGCTACCGCTCGCTTGTGTGATCGCCTGGGCCTTGTCACGAGTGCTGCACCTGTTGCTTGGCCAGTTACTCGGTTGGGCCGAGCAGTTCGCGAGTGACCAGAAAAAGCGTTAGGGAACAGCATCGCATGAGGGCAATAGAGGTTGAGGAATGGGCGAGGCGCATAGTCGAGCGCATCAGAAACGGCGGACCCGTAGAGGATAGTCGTGTAGAACTCAAACGAGCATGGCCCGAAGACCATGGCAAGGCCGCACGGCGCATTGCCGGCCACTGCAACGCCAATTCAGGGGAATTGCTGCTTTGGCTCATTGGCGTAGACGAAAGCGGCGGCGTCATTGGTGTTCCAGCACAGGATATGGCAACTTGGTGGCCTTCGGTACGTGCGAGATTCGATGGAATGTCGCCAGGAGTGAAAGACGTTGTTGTGGATTTCGAGGGACATGAAATCGTTGCCCTCATTTTCGACGCAGATCGCGCGCCCTTCGTGGTTAAAAATCCGAAGTATGGCCAACAAGGTGGCGGCGCGGTAGAACTCGAAGTCCCTTGGCGCGATGCAACCTCGGTAAGGTCCGCCAAGCGCGAAGATCTGGTCCGACTTCTTGTGCCGCGTCAGAGGCTTCCGGAGGTGAGCGTCGTAGACAGCTACGCTCAGCTGAGTCCGCACGGAGAATTGTTACAACTTCAATGCTCGGTCGTTGTGTATGCAGTAATCCCGATGGGGCAAGCAATTGTGTTGCCCGACCACCAGGCGTCAGGCATTATCCGGATCGGAAATTCCCATGACGCCCTAGGTCTGAACATTGACCTACTCGCGAAAAGGGATGGCTACTTCCATCCCGTACATAACTCTAAAGATGGGCGATTCCATACAGCACTCCAAGGAGATAATCAAGTAATCCTAGAAGGCCCCGGATTTTTTCGGGTAGTTGGAAGAACCTATTTACAAACGACACCCGCCGACTGCGAGCAACTTACAGTCACTGCCCATATCCGGCTCGCCGGCAGTGATCTTTCGTTTGCCGTTGAAGCCATCATGAACTCTCCTAAGCAGCGCCCCCACCCTAAAGGCACCACGATTGAGTGGACTCATAAGCCTCACGCACAAGATGTCAACCCGGCGACTCCTTGACCCCCAGGCAACCAACACGGCTCGCTGACCTGCATCGCCAAAGGGATCTAGCTGCGGCAACCATCCACCAGAGTCCGTGGACGTCCACCACCGCTCGTGCCCGTCGTCACCCAGGTAGTCACCCACCTCACGCTGTTACAGGGAGGACCGGCAGGCCATGGCGTCTCAAGGTGGCTGCCCTAGGATCAACTCGTGACGCACGCCCGCCTTCGCAGGATCTCGGCTTTCGTTGGCTGGGCGCTCTTCCTCGCGGCGGGCGTCGTCGGGCCGTTGCTGCACAGGGGCTTCGTAGCTTGGCTCCTCACGGGCGCAGCCATGCTCGCTATCCAGTGGTCGCGCGGTTTCGGCCGAGGTGAGTCATCCCTACGACAGAGGGCGTCAGAGCCAGCAGAGAAGGCCCTCAGATGGTATCCAAAGTGGTGGTAGGTCCCGCCCCTCTTCGAGCGTGACGCGCACCGTCAGTTTGGAAGGTGCCTTGCATCGTTCTGATGGACGGTCTGGTCGAGGTGCTGACCAGCATGGCGGCGGTTGGGGAACGCCTAGCGGTCCATGTGGCTGCCGTCCAATATCCCGCTGTTGGCCGGTGTTGACCGCTGCGTCGGGCACGGATCGGGCACGTACCCGGTCTGCCTGTTGCATGGCACAGCTGCGGCCCGGTCAGCATCCAATCATGAGCATTTACACCTTTTGTCGGTCGACACAAAGGGCCAACGGGCTGCTAGGCTGGTCGATCATTTAAACCAACCACAGCTGCAGCGAAACTCCAAATTAGGAGTGGGTATAGAAATTGGCTGACATACTCAAGCGCTTTTGGGCGTGGGCGATTTCCCTCGCGGGCATTGTGGGCCTATACATGGGGGCAGAGCAGTTGCGCTGGGTCCCCGTCTTTTGGTGGGTACTGGCTGCCGCCGCAGTCCTAGGTGTAATTCCAGCGGCAGGCAAGAGGGCATTCAACATCTACAGCAAGGTCCAAGCACATCCCAGCCTTATGGAGAAGGTTGCTACTCTGGAATCTGAGACAGAAGCGCTGAGAGAGAAACTGGCGGCAGCAAAGAAGGCGGCCAAGGAATCGCTGCAGGCAGGAATCCTTGAAGGTCGAGCCCAGGTAATCGGAGCGGTTCTATCAGAACAGGTTGAGCCGCCGAGACTCGTTGGAGTAGCCGAGACCGATGGGACGCTTCTTCTAATCGGGGAGTGCCGGAGCGACATTCCTCAGAAAGAGGCGCGCTTCACCGTCATAGGGCAGGTTGTAGGGGAAAAGAAAGGCGCAGTAGAGGTAATTTACGTGGATCAGTTGAAGCAGTCGGTTCACATGCAGTGCATCGAGGAGACCATCCCCAGATTCTGGTCACACCTCCGCGAGCGTGTTTCTTACGACCCTTCCCCGCCAGCAAGAGTGGAACTTGTTGCGTACACGGCCACCGACCCTCAAGTGCAGTACGTCGAGCCGGTTCCTGTTGTAAGCGATGCCAGCGAGGTGGCGAGTTGAAGAAGCTTGAGGCAAAGGTGGCGGCTATCCTGTCGGAGCACCTGGTCGCGTTCAATGCGGGCAAAAACGCCGGCGTCTCAGAGGGAGACACGGTTCGGCTTTACACTACAACGTCCATCAAGGACCCGGACACTGGCGAGAATTTGGGAAGTGTCGGCATTCCCAAGCTTAAGTTCCGCGTGAACCACGTGCAAGAAAAGCTCTGCGTTGGAACTGTGAGCGACTACGAGGAACCTTCACGCCAAGCGAACGTCCTGACACCCCGCCGCCTAAAGACGATCAGCAAAGACCCGCTTAGCGAGGACACCCACTCTGTTTTCGTTGCAGTTGGAGATAGAGCGGTTATCGATATTTCTGACGAAGAAGAAGAGCCGCCGTTCTAGTAGCCATCCCGTCTGCCATCGACCCGCCCTCCGGGGAGCGGGCCGCCACCCGGCCCGCCACGTCAAGCGGGCCTTGACGCAGGTTCGGACGCTGGCGGGTCGGGCGGTGGTCTGCTCGGCTTGCCCGGGTCGATGGCAGGCGGGATGGCCTACCGCAACCACCCACGGACCGTGACCCGCCGGCGCAGCCCCGGCCATCCTGGAGCCGGAGCGCCCCCGCCGGAGGCGCTCTAACCGCAACCCCGCGATCACCGCCAGGTCGCCGACGCGGCCCGGTGTGCGCTTCCCTGCGCCGCGCGGGCTGCTGGTGCCGCGCGGCCCGGCCGGCTGCCGGCCCAGCCCCTCACCGGTCACCCGTCTGTCGTGCTGCGGCGGTCCTCCGGGCTTCCCCGCTGTCCGCGCCAGCCGCCGGGCATCAGGCGTGACGGCCGCAGAGCGACAGCGGCAGCGGCCGGCGCGCGCCCAGGCGGCGGCGCGTGCGGCCCGTCAAGGGCCGCCTTGAAGACGTACAGAAACTTTGAACAACATCGCCGGCAGCCGGCGTGTCGTGTCACGGCACATGCTTGACATTCGCGTCCCACCAGATGCATGACATGATCGCCAATCCACTGGTGCTCGTGCTCCACCTTCGCCAACTAACGTCCGCGTGGTCTCCCGTTGTGAGCCTGGGCCACAATCCAGGCCATGCCACCTTCGCTCCCTCGGTCCGGCAGCGCACGGCGCCACCGACTCTCCCTGGTCGCTTGCTTCACGGCACCTGGGTTGATCGCGGCGCTCGCCGATCTGTTCGCGTGGTCGGAGGCCCTGCCTATGGTTGCGCTGGTCATAGCGGTGGTGGTGGCTGGCGTACTCGTGTGGAACAGCGTGTGGCGCGAGGCTTCGCTCGCAGTGAAGGCCGTTGCACTGGCCACATTCCTCGCGTCCTTCTTCTGGGCAATCGCGATGTTCCAGGCCCCCCGGCTCACTGTGCTCGCCCTGCATGGGGAGCCGGTGGTGGCGACTGTCGTGGACCATGACGTCACCCATTACTCCACCCGCTCAGGCGGATTCGACGTGCACTGCTACAGCCTGCAGCGCGGCGACGGCACGCCCTTGTTCGGAGACATCTGCCGGGACTGGGACGACGAGTTCGCCGTAGGCGAGAGGCTTACCGTGCTGGCCGATCCGAGCGGCCTGATCGCACCTGAAACTCCGGATGAAGTTGCCGACGCCCGCTTCTGGCAGATTTTCGGACTGGTGAGTCTCGTGGCGACCCTCGCCTTGTGCTGGGTCAGCGGCGGGCTCCACCACGCGTGGGTAGCCGCCGCCTCCCGCCGCGACCCTGTCCCTCGTCCACCACGATCCAGACGCCGCAGCAAGTACGAACCCTGATCAACCACTGCTTGCCTAGATCATCTGTCAAGCATGTGCTGGGACGGAAACGTCAAGCATCAGTTAGGACTCGGCACGCTGGCAGCCGGCGGCCGACGCTACCGCGCTGGTCGGACGGAGGCACCTCAGCGACCGGCGTTGAGCCGTTCCCGCACCTGAGGCCACTCCGAGTCGATCACGCTGTAGAAAACGGTGTCCCTATACCTGCCAGTACTCAGAAGCCGGTGATTCCGCCACACGCCTTCCCGTACTGCCCCTAGCTTGGCGATTGCCCGCTGCGACCGCTCGTTGCGCAAGTCCGTCTTGATCGCTACTCGTCCTGCGCTGTGCTCCTCGAACGCCTGCCGCATCAACATGAACTTGGCCTCAGTGTTCGCTCCGGTGCCCCACTGGCTCGGGGTAATCCACGTCCAGCCGATCTCGACCGTTCGATCATGTGGCCGAATGTCGATGTAGCTGGTGCTACCGACGGCCTGGCCGCTGCTTACGCTGATGATCGCGAAGGGAATCCGTACGCCGCGCTCTTGCTCGTCAAGGGCATCCCGGATCAGGGACTCAACTGCTTGCGCCGTCCGGGGTGTTGGCTCGTCCAGGTAGGTCCAGATCTCGTCGAAAGCGGCGGCAGTAACCAGGTCGTCTCGGTGCTCGTAGCTCAAGGGCTCCAGCCGTACAACCTTGCCGGTGAGCAGAATGGGTTGGAGGTTCACTCTGCGTCCACCTCGTAGAGCAGAACGTGCCTGTCGCCGGGCAGAATCACCTGATACAGCTCGATCGGCCGGTCGTTCTGGTCGATGCTGGTCCGAAGTAGCCGCCCGACAGGCGTGGCAGGCCCGAGGTGCAGGCTCGTGGCTTCTTCGACGCTGGGCATCCGCCACGTGATCTCGTCCTCGTAGCGGGTGGGAGTGTGGCCCAGGTCCTCAAGCACCTGGTCGGTTCCCTCTAGGACATCGTCAGGGCTCATGATCTTACTGTCCTGCACGATGTCGAGCGGGTAATAGCTGTCGCCGAGTTGTAGCGGCTGATCGTCGGCGTACATGACCCGCCGCCGGGCCACGACTGGTGTCCCCGGCTCGACGCCGAGATGTGCCGCTACCTCTGCCGTCGCTGGAAGTGTTTCCACAGTGCTCACCTGGTGTGGTGTCTTGCCCTGCGCCTCGATCTGCTGACTGAACGTGTCTCGCCTGCGATCGGCCTCAAGCCGCTTCTTCCGGGATCCGGTAAGTGAGGCGTAGTAGCGCATGGGCGGGTCGGCGCGAACAAAGCTGCCGCGTCCTCGCTGGGAGATGATCAAACCCTCGTTGCGGAGAACGTCAAGGGCGAGCCGAACGGTGTTTCGGCTGGTGGCGTACTTCTCGGAGAGATCGCCTTCGGTGGGGAACCGGTCCCCTGGCGCTAGCTCGCCCGTCTGGATCTGCTCTCTGAGCAGCGATGCGAGCTGGTGGTAGAGCGGCCGAGAGTCGGCCGGGTTGAGGCTCATCACGCTTCCTTAGGTGGGTTGTACCTACACGCTAACAACCCCTTGACGCTCCCGCATCATCCTGGTAGACAAGATGTTGTTGGTACAACCCAACAACATCGAGCAGTCGCCTACGAGGGGCGCGCTCAGACACAGGAGGTCTGTT
>NZ_JBLROA010000125.1:0-7384 GCF_047921505.1 Micromonospora sp. SL1-18
CAGAGGTCCATCGGTGTGGGAACCGGATCGCACCGCCGTCATCTGATCTGAACGAGCCGGCGCCGACCGCAACTGCAAATTGCTCCACCGGTTGCCCCCCGTCCGCTTTGCCTCACCCGACCGGGCTCATTGTGATCCGTCACCAGCATCAGCACCAGATACTGAGGCATCCGCTTCTGCCGCAGACCGGTTGAAGCTCGTCGTCGACTATCGCGGCCGGGTTCCGCTGCTCAGAACGAACGCGACGAGTGGGAGCTGCCCGGCGGTGCCCGCGCTGGCCTGCCGCCCAGCACCTACCGGCGCCACGCGACGCGACGACAGAGCTGCCGTACACAGGGGGCCAGATCGGTCAGGAATCAAGAAGCGCGGGTCACGGGACCGCCCGTAGCGTGATCGGCATGACCTCGATCAAATCCGTCACCCTCGAAGTACCCGACCTCACGAGCGCCAACGACTTCTACACCACCTTCGGTGTGGGTACTCATGTCCGGGTACGTGCCTCGGAGTCACCGACGGCCGGTTTCCGTGGCTTCATGCTGTCGCTCGTGGTGTCCCAACCGAGCACCGTTGACAGCCTCATCGGCGCCGCACTCGGCGCCGGCGCCACGAGCCTGAAGCCAGCCAAGAAGGGGTTCTGGGGGTACGGCGGCGTCGTGCAAGCCCCCGACGGGGCGATCTGGAAGATCGCGACGTCGGCAAAGAAGGACACCGGTCCGGCGACCCGGCAGATCGACGACATCGTGCTGCTGCTCGGGGTCGCGGACGTGAAGGCGAGCAAGCAGTTCTACGTCGACCGCGGCCTGGCCGTGGGGAAGAGCTTCGGCAGCAAGTACGTCGAGTTCGCCACCCCGGAGTCGTCCGTCAAGCTGGCGCTCTACGGGCGGCGCGCCGCCGCCAAGGACGCCGGCGTCTCCCCGGACGGCAGCGGATCGCACCGGATCGTCATCGGCAGCGATGCCGGGGCCTTCACCGACCCGGACGGGTTCTCGTGGGAGGCGTGAGGATCGCGGTCACCGGGGGCACCGGTCGGATCGGCGGCCACGTGGTGCGACTGCTGGCCGACGAGGGACGGCACGACGTCGTCCCGCTGTCGAGCCGTACCGCGCCGTACGACGACCCGGCGGCGCTACGCGCCGCGCTGGACGGGGTCGACACGCTGGTGTTCGTGACCAGCGATGGCGAGGCCGCGCGGGTGATCGTCCACCACCACAACGTCCTAGACGCTGCGATCCAGAGCGGGGTCGGGCACGTGGTGCTGCTCAGCGGCCTGGACGCGGACCTGGACTCCCCGTTCTGCTACGCCTACACCAACGGCCATACCGAGCGGCTGCTCCGCGCCTCCGGCCTCCCGCACTCCATCGTCCGCGCCGGCCTGTTCACCGAGTTCTTCCTCGGCCTGGTCCAGCAGATCGGCACGAGTACGGGCGGCACGGTCGCGCTCCCGGCCGCCGACGGTCGTATCTCACTCGTCGCACGAAGCGACGTGGCGCGCTGCCTGGCCGCCCTGGCACTGCGGGAACCCACCAACGGGCACCACGACGTGACAGGGCCGCAGAGCCTCACCATCGAGGCGATCGCCTCGGCCATCGGGCACCGGTACGCCGACACCGCGCCAGCCGATTTCGCCAGCGCGCTGCTGCGCCTCGGCGAGGAACCATGGTGGGCCTACGCGTACACGAGCATGTTCGAGTCCATCCGCCAGGGCCGCTGGGCAGCAACCTCCGACGCGGTCACCGAACTGACCGGCCGCGAACCGGCCTCCCTCCGGGACGTGCTCACGAATGCGAGCCTGCGTTCAAGAACCGGAACGACGTGATCGCCCCGGCGACGTCCGCGGCGTAGTCTCGGTGGCTGGAGAACGGCCACGGCTGGCGAGGGCGGAACGGATGCGCGATCCACACGACTTCGACCTTGACGAGATCGCCACTGCGCTGCAGGACCAGAGCGCGTACGAGCACCGGTGGCTGATCGACCCGGCAACGGCAGAGGTGCTGTTCTGGACCGCCGACTGCGGCATCGACGGTAAGACACCCGTCGACCTCGACGAACTCGACGCGGTGCCCATCGACCCATTGCCGTCCTACGTCTGGTACCAGGACATGGCCGACTTCGCGGACCTGCTCAGCGACGAGCGCGCCAGCCGACGACTACATCGAGCGATCGACGGCAGGGGCGCCTTCCGACACTTCCGGAACGAACTGTACGAGGAGTACCCGCACCTGGTGTCGGTGTGGCAGGACTTCCGCGATGCGCGTGCCCTCCGGCGTGCGATCGAATTCCTCGCCGACAACAACCTCATCGCCGAGGATGCAGCGGAGCGAGCCCGGGCCGAGCATCCTGATCCGGCGGTGCCGTGATCCCGCCGGCCTCCGAGCGCGGCAGGGTGCAGTGGACTACCGTGGCGTCATCGGGGACCCGAGCATCGGGGCCGCCGGAGGTGCGGGCTTCGGCCTGCCGGACGCGCCGGATGACATCGGCCGGCCCGTTGGCGCGGAGCAGTTCCAGTACGCCGGGCCAGTCGGTCAGGCCGTACGGGCTGACGATGCGGCTGGCGCCGTTGCTGAGCAGCGCGACGCTGTCCAGGTCATGAAGGGGCCGGCTGCCGGTTACCGCTTCCTCCGCCGCGTGCGGATCATCCTTGGCGATCCAGTAGCCGCCCGGCTGGTTCCGGCGAGCGCGCAGCGCCTCGACGCAGGAGTCTCGGATGCGGTCGTACTCCAGTGTTCCTTCCGGAATGCCAGCCAGAGGCGCTGAGCAGATGCGCCGAGCGGCGACCTCACGCTCGTCGGTGATGACCTGCGGGCCACCGGAGACCTGGTCGAGGACGAGGAAGGAGTCCGCGAGCAGGAGATAGTCCAGGCGGCCCCGGTAGGCGCGGACCATCAGCACGGTCGCCTGCGGGCTGCTGGGGTTCGTGATGTCGCAGGTGCCGCGGTGATCGGCGGCTATCTCACCGATCGAGGTGGCGAGAATGGCGGCCAGGTCCCGCCCGTCGTCTCGCGACAGTCGGCCGAGCAGCGCGCCGCCGAGGCGGTGCGTATACCAGGCGACACCGTGGCAGCAGGTCGACTCGGTTCCCGGGATGCCGGCGCCGTCCAGCAGCACAGCAGCGCCGGGAACGGCACCCGCGAAGTCCTCGTTCGCCTGCCCGGCCTTGCCGGCGCTGGTCGCCATGCTGATGCGCACTCATGGGCTCCTTAAGTCAGGGATAACCGGGGGTGACGATCGATGATCGCCGAAGCAGATGTCTGCAGACTGTGAACCGCTGGCCGCCCACAGCCGTGGTAGTGGGTAACGCCCAAGGTCGATGGAGTCCGAAGGGAGCAGCAGGTATGAACGGGAGGCACGGCGGAAGTCTCAGGATGCGCGGATGGGGTCGGGCTGGGGTGTTGGCACTGGTTGTCATCCTGGCCGTCGGCGTCGGCGGCTCGGCCGCTTCAGCCGAAACTAACGCCATAAGCAAACCTAACGGTGATTTTGGAGAATTCGTGAGCGTGGGTACCGGTACGGACCGGGACGGCGACGGTAACAGCAGGACCGTCACTCATGGCGACACCGTGATTTACACCTACATCGTCTACGACCGTTCGGGGACCAGCCAGGCCATCGAGATCGAGTGGCTGCTGGACGTGCCGGGGACTGATCTCGACCAGACCGGCACGAAAACCGTGATGCTGGAGCCCTTCGGCTCCTATCGTGAAGTGACCGGGGGCTTCAAGGTCCAAAAGAAAGTAACGCCGCTCGGCGAGTACACGTTCACCGTTACCGCGAGGTCGGGCACGGAGACGGCAACTACGAGCGAGACATTCACGGTCCATGCCATGAAGTGAGTGTGCTGCCGTAAGTTCGATCAGCCAGAGCGCCAGACCTGGTGGCCTACCGACGGGCCGGCCGGTCACTGAGCGGCTCGAGATGTCCGCGGCGCTGTTCCCGACGGGCGAACCGGAAGGAGATCAAGCCGTGAGCATCGACCCCGCGCCGCTCGACGTGGTCACCGGAGCATTCAGCTATTCCGGCGCCGCGATCGCCCGCGAACTGCAGGCTGCCGGTCACCGGGTCCGCACGCTCACCGCGCACCCAGGCCGTGCCCCAGCCGGCACCGACATCGAGATACGGCCCCTGGACTTCGCCGACCCCACCGAGCTGACCCGATCTCTGCGTGGCACACCCTCTACAACACCTACTGGGTGCGTTTCGCGCACGCCCGGCTCGACCACGACGTCGCGGTCGCCAACAGCCGCACACTGTTCGAGGCGGCTCCCGCTGCCGGCATCCAGCGCATCGTGCACGTTTCCATCACCCACCCGTCGCTGGACTCGCCCTACCCGTATTTCCGTGGCAAGGCCCAGGTCGAACAAGCCCTCGATGAGATCGGTGTGTCACACGCGATTGTCCGTCCGGCCATCCTGTTCGGCGGCAACGGCGTGCTGATCAACAACATCGCCTGGCTGCTGCGTCACCTACCCGTCTTCGCCATCGGTGGCCGCGGCGACTACCGGGTGCGCGGTATCCACGTCGATGATCTCGCCCGGCTCTGCGTGAGCCTCGGCGGCCGGACCGACACAGTGACCGTGGACGCCGTGGGGCCGCAAAGTCTCACCTTCCGCGAACTTGTCCATGCGGTGCGAGCCGCGGTAGGCAGCCGCGCGATCGTCGTCCCCGTCTCGCCGGCCCTGCTGACCGCGCTCTCCTCCGCGCTCGGCCTGGCGCTACGCGACAGATTGCTCACCCGCGAGGAATACCAGGCAATGGCCGCCGGGCTCGCTGACTCCGACGCACCCCCTACGGGAGGGATCGTTCTCACCGACTGGCTGGCCGAACACAGCGCAGAATTCGGACGCCGTTACGCCAGCGAACTCGACCGCCATTTCCGAGGGCAGCAACACTGAGGTCAGGAGGTAACGGATGGTTGGGCAGCCCGCGGCACGTCAGTTGTCTGTCGTAGAGTTTGTCGCGTTGACAGCGGCAACGCTGTGCAGCGCCGGGCTCATCGGCGCTGCGCTGTGGGTGTCGTTCTCCCCCCGGGTGCTCGACGAGGTAGTCGACGAACCGCGGCACCTCGCAAGGCGGGTCAGGAGGAGCGGTGGCGGCGAGTAGCGACCATGGTCAGCCCGGCGAACATCAGGATGCCACCAGCGAGGACCAGCCACCGAAGATTCGGACTCAGTTGGCCACCGGTGATCGGCAGATGACCGCTGGGTGAGGGGGACGGTGTGCTCGGGGACGGTGCCGGCGTCCGGGGCACCACCCGGAAGGTGACATTCCCGTCCTCGGTGCCTGGTGCGGATGCCGGGCTGGGTGCGGCGTGGCCGTCGCCGGCCGGCGGCGCGGCTGCGCCAGGAGCGGGGTTGCCGAGGATGGTCACGGCCAGGCCGAGGATGGCCACCGCTGGCGCGAGACGGCCGGGGCCGGACTGAGCGCGAGGTTTCATCCGGGATGGGTGCGGTGACCGTGACACCATGAACATGAGGATACGACCCTTAAAGCCCTTGCATCCCCTTTGTGAAGAATCAGGCGGCCAGCGTAGATGCCGGATCTGTCCTTTTCATGCCTCTCTGTCCGGTTTCTCGTATAGTTTGGTTGTTCGGTCACCTGCGACCATCAACGACCGTGTCCCAAACGGGGGTAAGACATCATGCGAACCACGAGAATCCTGACGATCGCCGCGACCACCGCTGCGGCAGTCGGACTGACTGCGGCACCTGCCATGGCGGCTCCGACAGCCGATACCGATGTCACGTTCGCCGTGACCGCCGGCACGCTGGACATCACGGCACAGGCAACGGCGGATCTCGGCTCGGGCGCGCCGGGTACGACGATCACCGGCCAGCTTGGCACGGTCACCGTCAGCGACACGCGGGCGGCGGCCGACGCCAGCTGGACAGCGTCGGTGACCTCGACGGACTTCACCACCGGCGCCACCCCCACCGCTTCGGAGACCGTGCTCGCCTCGGACGTTGACTACTGGTCGGGGCCGGCCACGGCCACGACGGGCACCGGCACCTTCACGCCGGGACAGGCAACGCAGGGGGCCGAGCAGCCCCTGAACAACACCACGCTAGTGACCGCGTTCACGCACACCGGCGGGACCGGCAACAACAACGCGAGCTGGAACCCCACGCTCGACGTCAACGTACCGCTGGCGAACGAGGCCGGGACCTACTCCGGGACGGTGACCCATTCGGTCGCGTAACGGCTACCGGCGTCAAGCGGGGTGGGCCATCCTCGCGCTGTTGGGCGGTGCTGGTCTGGGCTTGCCCGCCCAGGCCGGCGCCGCCCAACCGGACCCGGATCGGGAGAGGATCGGTATCCAACTTTTGGAGGCACCGGCCAACCGGCGCGGAGATCCCCGCGCCTTGCGATACATCGTCGACCACGTCCGCCCCGGCACCACCATCAAGCGGAAGATCCGCATCGTCAACAAATCGGCCGAGCGGCAGCGCCTTGACCTGTACCCGGCAGCGGCCTCGGTCGCACAGACACAATTCACGTTCGCCGAGGGACGCGCCGCGAACGAACTGACGCCATGGATCTCCCTCGACCGGGACCAGGTAGACCTGAAGCCCGGCGAGGACACCGACGTCCAAACCACCGTCACCGTCCCCAAGAACGCCTCTGCCGGCGAGCGCTACGCCGTGATCTGGGCATCGACCCAACCGTCCAACCGGTCCAGCCAGATCACTCAGATCCACCGGGTGGGCATCCGCGTCTACCTGCATGTCGGGCCAGGCGGCGAACCGACCTCCGACTTCACGATCGGCAACATCACACCCGCACGCGCGACCAGCGGCGAGCCAACCGCCACCATCGCCGTGACCAACACCGGCGGACGGGCGCTGGACATGACCGGAACCGCCGCGTTGTCCGAAGGACCAGCCGGCATGCGGGCCGGCCCGTTCGACATCGCCCACGGCACTACACTCGCCCCCGGCGAATCCGGCGTGGTCTCGGTGGCCTTCCCCGCCGACCTGCCGAACGGCCCGTGGCGGGTCGAGGCGACCCTGGAAAGCGGCACGGTCAAGCACACGGCGAGCGGTGTCATCACCTTCCCGGCTCCCGGGCGCGCCGGCAAGGCCAGCTCCCTCCGAGACCGCCTGGCCACACCACAGGTCATCGTCGCAGCGGCACTGATCGCGGGCCTGCTGGCCCTAGCCGTGTTCACACTGGCACGCCGCTCACGCCGATCAACCCCCGACACCATGCCAGCACCTCACCGCATCTAGGCATACAGAGGGCGTTCTGATCCCGAGTATCGGCTGGTCGACATGGTGTAGGACCTGGATGGCCTGCACGATCGCGGCCGCACGGTGGGGACAGCAGCATGACTGGGTCAGGACTTGAGGTGGTTCAGGGTTCGGCTGGACAGCGGGATCGTGGCGGGTTA
>NZ_JBLROA010000126.1:0-7201 GCF_047921505.1 Micromonospora sp. SL1-18
AGGTGCTGTCCCAGGCGGTGCTGGCGGAGCGGGTCGGCTGGTGTGCCGATCTGGTGGCGGGCATGGTCGGCGGCCTGATCGGCGAGCACTGGAACAGCGGGGATGTGGAGGTGCTCGCCTCCGGGCAGGATGCGGGTGGGCGGAGGTTGCCGTCGAACGCGTGGATGGCGTTGCGGCGGCTGGGCTGGACGACTGCCCCGCCTGCGGGGGTGAAGGTCAACGACCGGATCGTACGGATGGCCCAAGAACAGGCAGGGCGTGCTCTGCGCTCGGTGAAGTGGCGTGCTGATCTCACCGCCGGGGTCCTGGCGACCTGGCCAGCCGATCCACGCAAGCGGACCGCGCAGGAGTGGGAACAGGTGCGCACGGCGATCCCGGGCGGGCAGGGCCTGCCGTCGAGCGTCATCAAGGTCCGGACCCGGCAGGCCGCCACGTTCCTCAACGCCAATGGTCGTCTGCCGGTGGACGTGTTCGAACTCGAAGGCGTCCCGAGGATTCCGCGGATGCTGCTGCTGGCCGCGTGTGACCGGCAGCAGGCCACCATCGAACGCAGCGACACCGACCCCGCCAAAGCGCTGCTGCGCTTACAACTGCCCACCCGCGCGGATCCGCGCTCGTATCAGGATTGGATGTGGGTGGCCTGTCCGATCAGCCTGCCGCCCACGGTGCCCGTCTCGGCGGTGCTGCACCTACCCACCCTGCGCTTGGCCGGCGGCAAGGTACGCGCCGATATGGCGTACACGCACACGGTGCCCAAGGCGAAGCGCGCCGAGCACACGGTGGCGGTCGGCGTGGACTGGGGCCTCAACACCTTGTTGTCCGCCGGAGCCCTACGGTTGCAGGCGGACCGTCGAATCACCGCGTTGGGGGCTGGTGGCCAGTTCCGTGCTGCCGGCGTCCTGGCCAAGCAGCATCGCCTGCGGCGTCTGTCCGAGCGGCTGCACGCCAAGGCCGACCACTACCAGCGGCTCATCGGCGGTGACCAGCAGCACGACCTCGCCGGCAAACACGCGGTCCTGCGCGACGAGATCCGCCATGTATCCCAGCGCCGTGCGAACTTGAATGACGCGCTCGCGTGGGCCGCCGCCCGGTGGGCCGTGGACCAGGCGATCGCCGCCGCCGCGACGGTGATCTATGTGGAAGATCTGCGGTCGATGGAAGCCAAGGGCATGGGCCGTAGCCTGAACACGCGCCTGTCCCAGCAGGTACGCGGAAAAATCGTCGACCGAATGCGGCACTGCGCCGCCGAGCACGGTGTCGCCGTGGTCCCCGTCCCCGCCCGCAACACGTCAAAACACTGCCCCCAGTGCCTGACCCCGCTACGACATTGCAAAGCGCCCGACAAGCCGACCGTCGCGGGCTGGAAGTGGGCCATCTGCCCCAACCAGTCCTGCCGATGGCAAGGCGACCGCGACCAGGGTGCCTGGCGGCGCATCGCCGCCCGCGGCCTCACCCACCAGAACAAGACCGTCACCGACAAGACCAGCGGGCACATGGCGATCCGCGCGGTCGTGGACACGCTCGAAGCCGCAGCCGTCGTCACCCCCACCGGCAAGGCCAGCCGGGAGGACCGGTCGAAGACCGGCCCTACCCGGCAGCACACCTCACGCCCCGCGCCCAGGCGACGCAGGGCACCCTCCCCCACCCGGCCCCACGGTCAGGCGGGCAAGCGTCCGGAGGGACACGCACCAACGGACCGGAAGCTGCCCCGCGCAGCCCACCGACACCAGGGCGTGAACACGATCAGCACACCCACCACCGGCCACCGGCCACGCGGAGCAGCACTGGGCGCGGGATTCCACTTCCACGTCCACGCATCTCCACCCAGGTGGGAAACGATCCCGGAAACTCAATCCGACTTAGGATCGCTAAGCTGATCAGAGACGCTCATCGGCCTCGTGGCGGTCGCGCTCGAAACACGGGAGGAAGACCTGATCCACCACCACGAGGACGTGTCCCCGGAGGCGGTATCCGCCCACCGCCTCGTCCTGCGCGCGGTGCGTGACGGCGACGCCGACCGAGCAGAGAGGCGCATGCGCGAAATGCTGTGGTCGCTGCTCGACGAGTCCTCCAACCGGCACCGCCGTACCCGGCCCGCCGAATCGTCCTGGCCAGTCGATCCTCACGCCTTGCGCCAGGGGTCGGGCGCCAAGAGCTAATAATTTACGAATTGATATTGACAGGCCAGCATAGCGGGATGCAGGCCAGCAGCAGAGCAGGGGCTGAGCCCGACGCCGTACCAGGGCTGGAACACCTACTACGGCCTCGGCGGCAACTTCTCACACGAGTCGGTCAAGGAAGTCGCCGACGCCCTGGTCTCCCGCGGCTTGGCCCGGGCCGGCTACGACATCGTCTGGCTGGACGCCGGCTGGCAGGACCCGCAGCCGCGCACGGCAGCCGGCGACCTGCAGGCCGACCGTACCCGCTTCCCAAACGGGCTGAAACCACTGGTGGACTACATCCACGCCAAGGGCCTGAGGGCGGGCATCTACACCGACGCCGGGCCGCACATCCCCGGTAAGTGTGGAGTCGGCAGCGGCGGCTACTACCAGCGCGACGCTGACCAGTTCGCCGCCTGGGAGTTCGACGCGGTGAAGGTGGACTTCGTGTGCGGCATCGTCGCGAACCTGGACCCGAAGACGGTCTTCACCGAATTCGCGCAGGCACTGCGGAACAACGCCAGCGACCGTCCGATCATCTTCAACCTGTGCAACCCGGTGACCTCGCCCGACTGGGGCAACTATCCCGAAGAGCAGCAGGCGACCTACTCCTGGTCCTACGCACCAAAGATCGCGCAGTCCTGGCGAACCTACACCGCCGTCGGCTTTCAACGCAGCATCAAGTTCAAGGACGTGTTGCGCAACTACGACGCGAACGCGCGCCACCCCGAGGCCGCCGGGCCCGGGCACTTCAACGACCCGGACTACCTCGGTCCTCAGCTTGGGATGACCGACGAGGAATTCCGGACGCAAATGACGCTGTGGTCCGTGGCCGCCGCTCCGCTGGTGATCGGTAGCGACGTACGCAAGCTCAGCCAGGCCTCGGTCGACGTCCTCACCGACCCCGACGTGCTGGCCATCAACCAGGATCCCGCCGGCGTCCAGGCCGTGCGGGTCGGCCCCGCCCGTGCGACCGAGACGTGGGTGAAGCCTCTCGCCGACGGCGGCCGGGCCGTGGTGCTGCTCAATCGGGGCGAAAGCGCGAAGCTGTTGACTGCGGAGGCCTCGTGGCTCGGCCTGTCCGGATCGCGGTTCACCGTCAAGAACGCCTGGACCGATCAGGTCACCGAGAGCGCTGGCACCATCAGCGCGGCCGTTGCTGGCCACGGTGCGGCACTGCTGCGGATCAGCCCGGCCGATGGCAAGCCGGGTGTTCCACACGTAACCGCCGGTCTGCCTGAGGTGACGGAGGTCGGCGGCGTCGCGACGCCCGACGGCTCGGTGCCGGTGCTCGCCGGGGGCGACGAGGCGAGGGTCGAGATTGTCGCGCGTAACGACGGCCTGCTGCCGGTGTTCACCCCGCAGCTCGCGTTGGTCGCGCCTGCCGGCTGGGCGGTGCGCGCCCTCAACGATGCGCCGCAGGTCCTGCCTCCCGGCCGTGCCGTCACCTTCGCCGTCGCGTTGGACGTGCCGAACTCCGCCGTCGCAGGCGATGCCTTGCTGAGCGCCACCACCTCCTACGACGTGCGCGGGCACGGACGGTTGCAGCAGACGACGAGGTCGGCTCTGGTGATCGCGCCGGCGCCGCCGCACGGCGAGGTCGTGCTGTCGCATCATTCGTGGATCAGTGCCACCAGCGGGTGGATGCAGCCGACCATCGATCGCAGCGTCGGTGGCGGATCGCCGATCAAGATGCTCGGCCAGGTGTATCCGGTCGGCATTGGCGTCGCATCCCCGTCCACTGTCCGCTACTACCTCGGCGACAGGTGCAGCCGGCTGACCGCGGTCGTCGGCTTGGACGACGCGGTTCGCAACGTCGGGCCTGAGGGCGCAACCGCGACGTTCGAGGTGATCGGCGATGGCCGAGTCCTGTTCGCTAGTGGCGTGTTGACCCGCGACGACATCCGCCACGTCGACGTCGACCTGACCGGCGTACGGGTGCTTGAACTGGTAGTCGGTGACGCGGGCGACGGCGGCTACAACGATCGGGCCAACTGGGCCGGCCTGAACGCCAGTTGCTGAAGGGCGACAGTCGCACCCAGGTGGTCGCTCACCTGGGTGCGACTGGTCGTTTGGGTCGCCTTCGCGTACGGCGAATAACTCGCCGCCGCCCCCAGGAATCGGCGGCGACTGGGATCGAAGTCGCTCACGGTTGCATCCGGTGCGCGTCACTGTCAAGATGTTTTCGTAATTAATAATTAGATCTGGTAATCCCGGTGGACAGGTGAACCAGCACATGCGACGACTAGAAGGCAAGACAGCGCTGGTCACTGGAGCATTCGGCGGCATCGGCGCGGCCACCGCACGACGACTCGCGGCAGAGGGCGCCGCCGTCGGGCTGATGGACGTAAGCGACTGCAGGGCGTTGGCCGACGAACTGGCCGCCGCCGGCGCTCGGGCCCTGCCCGTCGCCGCCGACGTGTCCGACGAGGCCGAGTGGGCCGCTGCGGTCGCGGCCGTGCGGGATGCGTTCGGGCCGGTGGACATCCTGGTCAGCAACGCCTACGCCGTCGAGGTCGCCCCCGCCCACCAGACCAGCCGCGACTCCTGGGACCACCAACTCGCGGTCAGCCTCACCGGCACCTTCCTCGGCGTGCGGGCCTGCCTGGACGATCTGCGTGCCGGCCACGGCTCGGTGGTGGTGGTTTCCTCGGTGCACGCGCTGGTGGGCCTACCCGGACGGCCGGCTTACGCCGCCGCCAAGGGCGGACTGGTCTCGCTGGGCCGCCAACTCGCTGTCGAGTACGGACCGCAGGTGCGGGTGAACACCGTGTTGCCGGGACCGATCCTCACCGCCGCGTGGGACGGGGTGGCCGAAGCGGACCGACAGCAGAGCATCGCGCAGACGGTGGCCAAACGCTTCGGCACACCGGACGAAGTCGCCGCCACCGTAGCCTTTCTTGCCTCGCCGGACGCCGCCTACATCACCGGCGCGAGCCTGGTGGTCGACGGCGGCTGGACCGCGGTCAAAGCCTCAACCTGAAAGCTCGACATCAATGAACGATAAGGTGTGAAGATTTGACAACATATGCACGCCGCGGGCTGCACGGGCAGGTCGTCGAGGTTATTGCCCGCCGCATTCTCGCCGGAGAGCTCGCCCCCGGGGCGACCGTGGACCTCACCGCGCTGCAGGCGGAACTCGACGTCAGCCTCACCGTGCTACGCGAAGCGCTGAAGGTGCTCTCCGCCAAGGGCCTCGTGGACGCCCGACAGAAGCGCGGCACGTTCGTGCGGCCCCGCGCGGACTGGAGCCTCCTCGACGCTGACGTGATCCGTTGGCAGTTCGCCGAGGGCGCCGACCCGCGGCTGCTCGACCAGCTGCACGAGGTACGCAGCATCGTCGAGCCAGCCGCGGCCCGTCTGGCCGCCAGCCGGGCGAGCGACGACGACCTGGCCGCGTTGGCCGGTGCGCTGGAGGAGATGGCTGCCGGCAAAGGCGATCCGGCCTCCGCCGTCGCCGCCGACCTGAACTTCCATCGCGCGCTGCTGGCCGCCACTCACAACGAGTTGCTCGAGCGCATGGAGGTAGTCATGGAGACCGGCCTGGCCGAACGCGACCGCCTGGTGCACGGCGGCGAGCCGCATGACGACCCGGTACCCAGCCACCGGGCGGTGGTGGACGCGATCCGGGCGAAGGACGCCACCGCGGCCGAGACCGCCATGCGGGGATTGCTGGACAAGGCCGTGCGGGACGTCAAGAAGGTACGGGGGAAGAAGGGCCGGCGGTAACGGTGCCGGAGACTTCAGAAATGACCCCGGTGCCGCTGTACGTCTGCACCGACGACCTGCACGGCGGCCGGTGGACCACCCTGACAGGCGGTGGCCGGCAGTGGCTGTGGCGGCGGCCGGGCACCCGCCGGGACGAAGTGCGCCCCGGTGACCCGTTCGTCGACGCGGGCGGCCTGGAGGAGTGCCTGCCGACGGTGCGCGGGGCGCCCGACCACGGAGACATCTGGTCCCGGCCGTGGCGAAACACCGGCGCGGGCAGCGCCACCATCGAGCGCCCCGAGTTCACCCTGACCCGGCGGCTCACCGACAGTTCCGGCGTGGTGGTCGCCGACTATCGGCTCCAGGCCGACCCGGGCTACCGTTTCGTGTGGGCAGCCCACGCCCTGCTCGATCTTTCACCCGCTGCCCGGCTGGACGCGCCCGCCGGCACCCCGGTCCGGCTCTACCCGGAAGCCGCCACGCTGCTGCGTCCCGAACGATGGCCGGCCGGCAGCGCGTGGCTGTGCGCGCCGTGGCCCACACCGGCCGGGCTACCGCTGGAGCGGCTCGGACCCGACGACGGCACCGCCCTCGGCGCGGTGCTGCTCGACTGCCCGAGGGTTCGGGTGATCGACGGCGCTGACCGGCTCACCCTGCACCTCGAATGTGACAGCCAGCCCCGCTCCACCGCCCTGTGGCGCAACCTGCGTGGCTGGCCCACCGACGCGCCCTACCGCAGCATCGGTGTTGAAGCCATGCTCGGCCGTGTCTTCGACCTGGCCGAAGCCGGCCCCGACGACGCCGCGCAGGTCCCGTCAGCCGGCGAAGTCACCTGGCGGTTGACACTTGCCGCGCACCGGCGGCGCTCGGCAGGCCATCCCGGGTGACGGACGAAGTCGCCTCGGGCGTGCTCACCGGCTCATAACGGCCGGCTGACCGGCGGAGTCCTTCACCCTGCCGCGGGCAGATGGCGGCGCGCGCCGAGAGCAAGATATCGCAGTGAAGTGATTAAGACAGTATCGGAACGGGTTATCGCAGGCGTCGCGGTCCGCAGTAGGTGAGGGCAGCATTTCAGCGAGAACCTTCTTGCGAGAAAGGCCGCTACCAGGATGCGGGGCAGTGCTCCGCCGTTTAGTCAGGGCGGGGGTGGAGGCCGGCGCGGGAGGGCCGCCAAGGCCCGAGCGTGCTCTAACCGGGCCGGTTTTGCTGTTCGATGTACTGGTGCAGGACCGGCAGGGGTGCGTGTGCGAGGGAGCCGGCGAAGTAGGAGCCGGACCACAGGCGGGCGTCGCGCCAGAAGTGGCGGTGGATGTTGGGGTAGTCGCGGCGTAGGC
>NZ_JBLROA010000127.1:0-6970 GCF_047921505.1 Micromonospora sp. SL1-18
CTCGTCACGGCGCTGAGTTGACGCAGCGTCGGGCCGCGAGCGTACCGTGACGTACGCAGCTACCGCGCCCAGCGCGGGTCTACTGCCACAGATCGTGGCATCTCCTGGCAGCGGACTGGGCGGCGGCCGTCTCTACCCGACGCGCCGCCAGCCTCCCGCGACCATCCAACGCTATGGGTGTACCGGCATGCGGGCCACGCCGGTTCTCATTGGACAAGGAAGAGAAGACCTGTCACTGAGACTGGCATCTCCAGTTTGACAGGGTCGACGCTGTCGCGGCTGGTCGTTTCCGACCAACGCCCCACAACAACGCGGCCATGTCCGGTGTGGAGTCAGAAAATTGCGGCTCCTGGAGCGAGGATTTCGTGCGGATCGAACTTCCGCTTCCATGCAGCGAAGCGGGAGTATGTGGCGGCCCCATAGTGTGTTTGCCAATCCGCCTTACTAAAAGGAATCGCGTCCTCTACGTATCGTGTACCGCCAATAGCCGCCGCGCTCCTCCACCACTCGTAGTTGCGGGCCAGCATGGCGTCGGCAAATGCCTGGTCAGGCCCTGGCAGTGAGGAGTTGGTCAGAACTCCGCAGACCCAGGCCCACTTACCCGAAGATGGCACTCGGTATAGCGGGCGTGTGAACGCCGATCGCAGGAGTGGAGCAAGAAGAACAAACGTAGTAGGGGAAACATCACGTGGTGTCAACCTTGGGAACAGTGTTCCAACGTACTTATCCACGCCGCTGTCCGGCAGAATTACGTTAAACCATGGCTTGACCAATCTGTCCCAGTTCTGTCCGGACTTGAAGCAGTTAACCGCAGTGTCGACCAAGAAGACATAGTCAAGGTAGGGCAGATCGGTTGCGATCGCCGTCCGGGCGGTCGAACTGCAATCCTTCATAAGGACTGAAGTAGGCGGTGGCGGCATATTCGGGTTGTACAAGACGGCCGCCCAGAGGCAGACGAGGCCGTTAAGGCCAGCGGTATTGACGCTCGCCACCCAATCGAATCCCCGAGGTCGCCCGCCTCTATCGGCCAAGGTCCGAATGTCACTCAAGCAGGTAGCAATGTCATTAGTCGCATACGGCGCGCGATAGAGTCGGGCGAGTTTGGGCGCAGGGATCATATTCACGACGGCACGGGTAATCACGCCGCACTGGCCTTGACCGGCGCACATCGCGAGAAACAAGTCGGTGTTCTCGGTCATCGAGCAGGTTACGAGATCGCCGGTACCGGTTACTACCTGCAGTTGCTGGATCTGGTCGACCTGAGAGACCAGTCGGTTACTGGTGATCGCGCCCAAACCGCCAATGGATAGCGTCCCGGCGATACCTAGCTGGGTGTACCCAGTAATTACGGCAGGCGTTAGACCTGCACCGTAAGCCGCCTTGATCAAATCCATCCACAGGACACCGCCGTCCACATCCGCTCCATTCGGGGTAATGGAGTGGATGGTGTTCAGGGAGCGGCAATTGATGATTAATCCCCCCGGCGCCAGAGTTTGCCCGAACACACTATTACGCCCGGTGTTCGTCGCGACCTTAATCCCGTTCTGGGCGCAGTAACGGATCATGTTTTGGATATCCTTAACCGACCCGGGAAAGAGGACGGCGTAAGGAGTTTGGTCGTTAACGACATTACCTTCGTCGTGGGCATTCGCGGCGAGCGTTTGGCTGTCCATGGCGAGCGTACCGTCGAGCGGCGGCACTGGCTTCATCGTAGAAGATGATGATGCTTGGACTGCCGTTACCCAACGGCCTGTAGTTGTGTTGAATCCGACAACTGTCACTGCCGCCGCGGCGCTGCCAGCCAGGCCTAGGAGACTGCGCCGGGAGAATATAGACCGCTGAGGATCCATCCAGACACTTCCCTTTCTCCGAGTTGTGTTTCCGTTAGTGCCGGGCGCCAACGATATGACGAGGCAACTGGGTAGCGTGGCCCCGCACCTCTACGCAGTGTCCGGTACCGTCGCGCCCACCACGCTCGCCGGCGTGCTCGTCGGGTGCGGCCGCGAAGACGGCGGCAAGCTTTCGCCCGGGCTCGCTCATCTCTGAGGGCGTCTCAACCGGAGCGATGCACCGGCACCTGGGCAGCTCACAGAAGTTGTGTTGCCGGCATCCGGCCCGGTACAGGCATGGGCCGGAGCCTCTCAGCGAACGGCCGCTCGATCCACCGCACGGCGGACGGCCGCCGGTCATCACCGACGACATGGCGCACACCGTACTCCTGGCGCCGGGGCCAACGGCGAGTAGGTCGAGCAGATCCAGCCCGACCTGAACGACATCCCGCGCGTTTACGGAAGACGATCAGGGTCTACAGCGTGTCTCATAAGTCCTTTGGGTCATGAGGCACCGCCCTTCTCGGGCGTCCCTGCCGTCACGGGTGTTCGTGGCGGCAGGGTTCCTCCGTCACCAGGGCTGGTTTCACCGGCGCGTGGGCGCCGGCCAGAGCCGTCCCTCGGGAGGCGTTGATGACCGGGCCTCGTACTTCGGGGTCCCGGGTCTGAGCATGGTGTTGCTCGGCCCAGACAGCGAGGTTGACCGCCGCGTTGACGTCCCGGTCCGCCGTATGCCCGCACGCGCCGCAACCGAAGATGCGCACGGACAGGGGCAGAGCGGGGCCGACGGTGCGACAGGCACTACACATCTTGGTCGACGGGTACCAGCGGGGCGCCGGGATGGTCTGCCCGCCGCGCCAGCGTTGCTGGTAGCCGATGATGCGGGCCAGGTCAGCCCAGCCGGCGTCGGAGATGGCGGCGGCCAGACGCCGGTTACGGAGCAGGCCGGCGGTGTGCAGGTCTTCCAGGACCAGCCGGTCGTGGGTCTTGACCAGCCGGTTGGCGACCTTGTGTAGGAAGTGGCGACGTATGTTGGCGACGCGGTGGTGGGCCTGGGCCAGCCGGGCGACAGCCTCGGCCCGGTTGCGCGAGCCTCGCTGTTTGCGGCTGACTTGGCGGGACAGACGCCGCAGTCGGGGCAGGGCGGTCCGCAACGGCCGCGGCGCATCATCGACACGCAACACCTGCCGCCCGGTGGTGTCGGCGGCCACGATGAGGGCGGCGAGGCCGCGGTCGACACCCACCCAACCACCGCCGTCGGCATCGGGTCGGGGTGGGTGCTGGCGGGCGGGATGCAGGTCAGCTGCCTCCACCGTCACGGTGATGGTCCACCGGCCGGCCCGGCAGGAGACGGTGGCATACCGGATGTGGGCTCGGCCGGTGCGGATCATCCGCCGCAGTCGACGGGTGTCCTCCCGCACCCTCAGGGCCCCGATCTTCGGCAGGCAGACACTGCGAGGCCCGGCCGTGGGATCCCCGATCCGGATGCTCGTCCGACCGGCCTTGGTTGTGCAGCGGATCCGGAACGACGGCCGGGTGCGGGTCTTGCGTTTGAATGTCGGGAACCCCACCCGGCGGCCCGGCCGGTTCCCCCGCCGGGACTCGGCCCAGGCGCTCAGGCCACGACCCAGGTCGACGGCGGCTTCCTCACACACCTGCTGACACACCCGCGCCCGCCACGACAACCCCGTCACCACGACCTCGACCGAACCGGCCGCATCGACCACGAACCGGCGACCCGCCGCAGCCGAGCACTTCCACGAGTTGAACGCGTTGATCAGGTCGAAACCCGACCACGGCACCACCACCGACCCACCCCGACGCTTCGCATCCAAGGCTTCCTTCACCAGAGCCAGGCACTGATTGAACGCGAACCGCGACGCCCCCGCATGACGAGCCAACACCACCACCTGCAACGGCGACGGATCGACCGTGAACCGGAACGCGGTAAACCTCCCCACAACCCCACAGCATGCCCGCCACCTATGACACTTCTGAAACACGGCGTAGGGAGGTTCGCCGCCGACGATCGGAAGTGTGGCCCCGCCGCCGGCGTTACCGAACTGCACCGGTTAGGACTGACGGAACCGGGGGCTGGGGCGAGGTCCCTTCCTCTCGGCCCAGCCCCCGGTTCTGGAGGGATCCGTCGTCAGCAGAGCGCGTGCAGCGGGCCGGTGCCCAGCGGGCCGGTTCCGGCCGCGACTGCGACGAGTACGAGAGCGCCGACGGCGTACGCAGAACGACGGAACAGGCGGGTGATCATGGGTTCTCCCTTGTCGAAGAAGGTCCTGTGTTCATCACCCTGCAGATCGCCGTTCATCGCGGCCAGCTTGCTGCGGTATGCCTACTCGCGGTTGTGGTTTCCGGCTGGCCAGCATCCAAAGGCCCACGCCGAGGCAGAGCATCGTGAGCGTGCCGAGCGGCCAGTAGATGTGGTTGTCGACCAAGCCCCAGGCACCGACGGCGGCGAACAGCACGCCGGTGAGGGCTGCGCGCCCCGTCGTCTTCCACATCGTGTACCCAGCGAGCGCTACACAGCAGACGAGGGCGGCGCCGCCGACGGTGCCGGACGGCTCGGCGACGCCGACCACGCCAGCGGCCACGCCTTCACCGTCATCGCCCAGCTAAGCGTCTGGCCGAGCAGGTCGGTGTGCATCCCGAGGCGCTGCGAACCTGGATCCGCCAGGACCAGGCTGATCACGGTGAGCGCTACGACCAGCCCACCACCGCCGAGGCCGAGGAACTGCGGCGGCTCCGCAAAGAGGTCGCTGAGCTACGCAGAGCCAACGAGATATTGAAGGCCGCGTCCGCTTTTTCGCATCGGAACTCGACCCGACCCGGCGACGGTTATGACGCTCGTGAGCGAGCTGTGCGACCGCTTCGGGGTCGAGCCCGTCCTCCGGGTTCTCAAGATCGCGCCGTCGACCTACTACGGCTTGGGCGCCCGCGAGACCACCCCCGGCCCGCGGGAGGCCGAGGACCGTGGGCTGCTGTCGGAGATCGTCGACATCCACGACCGGTCCGGGCAGACGTATGGCAGCCCGCGTGTGCATGCCACCCTCGCCCGCCGGGGAATCCGTGTCGGCCGCAAACGCATCGACCGGCTGATGCGCGAACACAACCTGCAAGGTGTCGACTAGGCGGTCGACGTGCCGGGCGTGTATGCGGGCCGCTGAACGGGTCAGGCGATTACGTAGCTGCCAATTCGGGGTCGCTGGCCCTGGCCACGACGGCCACGGTGGGTCGCGGTCATCCGTCAGCGGACCTCGGGACGGCCCGGTTGGCCAGCTGCACGATGTGGAAGTGGTCCACGACCAGGATCGCGTGCAGGATGCCGTCCTTCGTCAGTTCCAAACGCCGGGTCGTTTCGTTGGCCATGAGCGTCGGGTGTCGCCGGTGGTCGCCGGTGACCTGCCCGCAGCCCGTCACTTGTGATCGTCCGAACCCGACACTCAGATGGTCGGTGAAGAGCTGCGGGGGCCTTCAGCCCCGAGGCTGCCGCCACTAACGTGAACGCCCACGTGCAGAGCCTTGCCGGGCAAGATCAGCAGTAGATGTGGCCCCGCTTAACTTTCGAAGAGCCTGGATGACCAAGGTCGGCGTGCGGCGGTCCGGGCGTGGCGCGCCTTGGGGCGACGCGCTTGAAGTCCGAAGGGGAACTCGCCCCGATATCATGCGACAATCTTTCATGTGACTATCTTTCCAGCCGCCCCACGGCCTGCGAGAAGCCATATCCATGAGTGAGAGGATTACGTCTTTGGGTAACAGGCACGCCGTCGTAGTCGGCGCGAGCATCGCCGGCCTACTGGCCGCCCGGGCACTGAGTGAGACGTTTGACAGGGTCACAGTGCTGGAACGGGATGATCTGCCGGCGCAGCCTGCGCCCCGTCGCGGCGTGCCACAGTCGCGGCACCTGCACATATTGCTCGCCCGCGGGGCCGAAATCCTTGACGAGCTCTTCCCCGGAATTACCGACGAGATGGTCGAGCACGGCGCCGTCCGCAACGATCCCCAGGTCGATACCACCTACTACCTCGATGGCAGGGCCATCGCAGCGAAGCCGTCCGACCTGGTCGGGGTCGGCGTCAGCCGACCGATGGTGGAGCACCTTGTACGGCAGCGCGTGGAGCGGCTACCGAACGTCGAGGTGCACCGCGCCGAGGCGGTGGGGCTGCTTACCGGGCGGGACGGCGCGACGGTGACCGGCGTGCGGACCAACAGCACCCGCACCCCGGAGCTGACCGCCGATCTCGTCGTGGACGCGGCGGGCCGTGGATCACGAGCACTGCACTGGCTGCGCGACTTGGGAATCGCTGAACCCCCCAGCTCGCGGGTGGAGGCGGACGTCGTGTATGTCACTCGGAATTACCGCTGGGAACCGGGCCAGCTCGACGGACGGCACGGTTGCCTTATCGTCCCGTTCCCCGGCTCCCCGCGTGGCGCCGGCGTGGTGCACATGGAGGATGACCGTTGGGGCTTGGTCCTTTTTGGCCTGGTGGGCGAAAACCCGCCGATCGACGAGGACGGAATGCTGGCCTTTGCCGAGTCGCTGCCGGTTCCTGATATCGCGAAGCTGATGCGGGAGGCGAAGCCGCTGGACGACGCTGTCAGAATGAGGTACCCCGCCAGCGTCCGCTGGCATTTCGAGAGGCAGCGCCGGCAACCAGAGGGCTTCCTCGTCACCGGTGATGCGCTTTGCAGCTTTAATCCAACCTACGGCCAGGGCATGTCCGTGGCCGCGATGGAGGCGCTGATCCTCCGCGACCTCGCCGCCGGCGGGACAGCCGCGCTGCCGACGCGGTTTTACCGCGCAGCGGCGCGCGTCATCGACGGGGCATGGACCCTCGCAGCCGGGGGTGACCTGAGGTTCCCCGAGATACCGGGCCGCCGCACCGCTGCCGACCGGCTGCTTGCCGGATACCTCGACCGCTACCGCCTGGCCGCGACCGTGGACCCGGTTTTAGCCCGCACGTTCTTGCGGGTCGCGCAGATGCTGGCGCCCGCGACGGCGATGGTCTCACCGGGGCACCTCATCCGGGTGTTCGGTGGGGCGCGCCGCGCCCGCTGCTGAGCCGGGGGTCGGGGAGGAGCGACTAGTGATCGTTTTTCCGGCCAGAATCGTCTATTGTCGACCGTCGTGG
>NZ_JBLROA010000128.1:0-6953 GCF_047921505.1 Micromonospora sp. SL1-18
ACGAAGGGCGAGCCGGAAAGGTAACCCCCGTGGAAGATTTCGCGACGCACCGAGACCACCTGCGGGCGGTGGCCTACCGCATGCTCGGCTCGGAGAGCGAGGCCGACGATGCGGTCCAGGAGGCGTGGCTGCGACTGGCCCGCTCAGACACGAACGATATCCACAACACCCGCGCGTGGCTCACCACGGTCATCGCGAGGGTATGCCTGGACATGCTGCGCTCGCGCACGGCGCGGCGTGAGATCGTCCTTGACATGCCGCTGCCTGCGGACAGCCCCGGTCCGGAGCAGGAGGCGATCCTCGCCGAGTCGGTGGGGCTGGCCCTGCTGGTCGTGCTGGACACGCTGACCCCGGCAGAGCGGCTGGCGTTCGTGCTGCACGACATGTTCGCCGTGCCTTTCGACGAGGTCGCGGCGATCCTCGGGCGTTCGACCCAGGCGGCCAAGATGCTCGCCAGCCGTGCCCGCCACCGAGTCGGTACCAACCAGCCGCCCGACTCCGATCTGACGCGGCGTCGGAAGGTGGTTGAGGCATTCCTGGCCGCGTCACGGAACGGTGACTTCGCCGCACTGCTCAACCTGCTCGACCCCGACGTCACCGCCCGAGCCGACGCTTCCGCGGCACCCAGCGGAACACCCACCTGGCTACGTGGTGCCAAGGCGATCGGGCGGCAGGCGTTGGTGTTCTCACACCGAGCCGAGCATGCCCGTATCGGGCTAGTCGACGGGGACCCGGCGATCCTCATAGAACCGTACGGCCGGCTCGTCACCGTCCTGGCCTTCACTATCACCAATGGCAAGATCATCGCGATCGACATCATCGCCGACCCGCAACGCCTTGAGGGACTGACCGATCAAGCGGGTGACGACCTGGCCTGACATGACAGGTCGTCGCCGGCAGCATCGTTTCTGCCGGGTCCTTTAGTTCACGGGGCCACGAGGGCTTCGGCCAGGCCACCGACGCATTGCCCCAGGAAGAAAGCGAACCGGCCCGCAGGCGGTGCCCCTGAGGCGGGCCGGGTTCGGGGCGGACTCCGCCTGCGAGGTCTTGTCACGCGTCAGCGTGGCCGGGCGGCGCGGTGGCCTCGGCTGCACCGGGAAGCGAGATAAACCGGTGTTGGTGCTGGTGGAGCCCAGGGCGCGTGAACCAGGTGGGGCATTACCTGAGCGCCAAGGCCCGTAAGAGGTCGGCTGGCGGATCGGAGGCGCGGACGCTGCTCGGTGAGCGGGGCGGCGAACTAATCGTCGTCGAGCATCGTCGTGGTCAGTGATCACAGGACGTCCCCGCAGCCGCCCATGCATGTTTGACAATGGGGAATCCCGAGCGAAACACGGCTCATCTATTGACATTGGTCTTGTAGCCTTGTTGGACTGTGTTCAGTCATGATGCTACGCCGATGGACGGGCGTCTCCTCGTCGGCCTGATTGTCCGCGGCGCTGCTCGCCTGGCGCGGGTCTGTTGCGCCGCATCGCAACGGTTGCCGTCATTGCCCGTCCGCCACCTGTGAAGGGGCTCGATCTGCATGACCAGTCCTCCCCCCATCCTGAGGAAACCCAGGGCCCGTGGAGCTACGGGTAGGGCCGCCGTTGCCGTGCTGGCCGCGACGGCACTCCTCGTCGCGGCGCCCGCCGCCGCGGCACCCGACCAAGCGGACGACAGCGGCTGGACCAAGGGGACTCCGCCGCTATCCACCCCGTGGACGGCAGAGGTGTCGCCCACAACCGCGTTGCCGGAGTACCCCCGCCCACAGCTGACTCGCAAGCAGTGGCAAAACCTCAACGGGGTATGGCAGTTCGCCGGGGCCGCGGAGGGCGAGGCACCACCGATCGGTGACGAACTGGCCGAACGAGTGCTCGTTCCGTACCCGATCGAGTCCGCCCTGTCCGGCATCCAGCGGCACGAGGACCACATGTGGTACCGGCGGACCTTCACCGTGCCGGCGAGCTGGCAAGTCGGTGCCGCATCGGCCGGGCAGCGGCTGATCATCAACTTCGGCGCCGTCGACTACGACGCCAAGGTGTGGGTCAACGGGCACCAGGTCGCCACCCACCGTGGTGGCTACGACGCCTTCAACGTCGACGTGACGGATGCGCTGACCGCCTCGGGTGCCCAGGAGCTCGTGGTCGGCGTCACGGATCTGACCGACAAGACGTGGCAGCCGGTTGGCAAGCAGCGCAACATCCCTGACCGCGGCATCTTCTACACCGCGAGCTCGGGCATCTGGCGCACGGTGTGGATGGAACCCGTCCCCGCCGCCCACGTCGAGTCCCTACGGATGACCCCGGACATCGACACGAGCACCCTGAGCCTCATCCCCACGATCAACGCCAGCGCCGGCCTGACGGCCGAGGCAACGGTCTATGACGGGGACGAAGCCGTCGGCCGTGTCCGGGGGGCCGCTGGCAGCAGGCTCACCGTGCCGGTGCCGCGCGCCAAGCTGTGGTCACCCGACTCGCCGTTCCTCTACGGGCTCAGAGTGCGACTCCTCGACGGGAACAAGCCTGTCGACACGGTGCAGTCGTACTTCGGCATGCGGGAGATCGGCACCGCGAAGGGCAGCGACGGCAGGCCACGCATCACCCTCAACGGCAAACCCACCTTCCTGATGTCCACCCTGGACCAGGGATTCTGGCCGGACGGCATCCACACGGCACCGACGGACGCCGCCCTCAAGTTCGACATTGCCGAGCACAAGCGGCTCGGCTTCAACACGATTCGCAAGCACATCAAGGTCGAACCCGATCGCTGGTACTACTGGGCGGATCGGCTGGGCCTGATGGTCTGGCAGGACATGCCGGCCATGCGGGTCAACTTCGGCAAATCCCGAGCGGAAAACACCCCGCCGCCGGACGCCCGGGCGCAGTTCGAGGAAGAGCTGCGCGCGATGGTCGACCAGCATGACAGCTGGACATCGATCATCGGCTGGGTGCCCTTCAACGAGGGCTGGGGCGAGTGGAACAGAGCGGATACCGGCCGCATCGCGAACGAAGTCAAGGCCTGGGACCCGAGCAGACTGGTCATCGCCCACTCCGGTGTCAACTGCTGCCTCTCGCTCGGCGACTCCGGACAGGGCGACGTCATCGACTACCACCAGTACGTAGGCCCGGCCACCCCGGTGCCGGACGAGCGGCGAGTGGCCATTGACGGCGAGCACGGCGGCTTCGGCCTCGAGGTACCCGGCCACATGTGGTTCGGGAACGGCGGCGCCTACGAAATGACGCCAAACTCGGCCGCCCTCACGCGCCGCTACGTGGAGAACCAGCGTGACCTGCTCACGGCAACGACCAGGTGCGGGCTGTCCGGCGGCATATACACGCAGATCACCGACGTCGAGCACGAGGTCAACGGCTTCTACACCTATGACCGGCAGGTCGAGAAGATGGACTTCGACCAGGTACGCGCCGTTAACCAAGAGATCATCCGCAGTGCCGACGGGACCGCACCTCCGCCGCAGTACCCGCCGGGCACTCCAGGCCTGACCGGCCTGGACTACTGGCCGCTGGACGAAGGCAGCGGCAACATCGCCCAAGACGCAGTGCGCGACAAGCATCTGACGCTGCAGCAGGGCGCCACATGGTCGGCCGGCAAAGCTGGCTCCGGCCTGCAGTTCAACGGCTCCGGCGCGCACGCCGAGACATCCGGACCGATCGTCGACACCTCCGGCAACTTCACCGTTGCCGCCTGGGTCAAGCTCGACCGGCTGAACGGCTGGCTGACCGCCGTCGGACAGGATGGCCCGGTCCAGTCCACGTTCTTCCTGCAGAAGACCGGAGACACAAACAGGTTCTCGCTCAGCACCAGCGGTGGCCGGGCACTATCCACGTTCACGCCCGAGGTCGGCCGCTGGTACCACCTGGTCGGCGTGCGCGACGCCGCCGCAGGCGAGCACATGCTGTACGTCGACGGGGTGAAGCAGGGATCGTTCCAGCAGTGCCTCAACAGCAAGTCCACCGGACCGTTTACGGTTGGTAGGGCCCGCTTCAACAGCGGCAAGGTCGACTTCTGGCCCGGCGGCGTCGATCAGGTGCGCGTCTGGGACAGGGCGCTCTCGCCGGCGGAAATCGCCGAGCTGTTCTCTTCCGGCAAGTAACCCGGTACGGCGGTGGGGCCCAACGGCCCCACCGCCGTCGAGCCCTGGCTCTTGGTCGTGCCGCTCTGGCGCCGGCACCGCTGACATTCGTTGTCGAGCAGGCGGAGCAGCCAGGCGCCCTGCTGGTCGTATCGTTGCGGCCGGAGCCCGCCTTCAAGATGCTCCTGAGCCTTCGGGCAGGATTTGGCGAGACTGCACCCACGCCCGACCAACAGGAGAACCACGTGCCGCCCCGCAGAACCCGCGTCCTTTACGTCACCGATCTGGCATACGAGGCGCGCGGGCGCCGCTACTGCGACGAGGACATCTTCTTGTCTACCCAACTGCGGGAGCACTTCGACATCGCCCTGTGCCACCCGATTGATGCGGTTGAGTTGATGGACTCCTTTGATGTGGTCGTGGTGCGCAACAGCGGCCCCGTCCTTTACTACCAGGATCATCACGACGAGTTCCGCGCTCGTGCGAGGCAGGCAGGTGTGCGAGTCTTTACCGAGTTGACCGGCAAGGCCGACATGGCCGGCAAACAGTATCTGCTGGATCTGTACGGAGCCGGCTACCCGGTCATCCCCACCGTTGACCGGTTGCAGGACATCGAACGCCTGCCACCGGCCACCCAGTACGTGGCCAAGCCAAAGTTCGGCGCTGATTCCGTTGGTCTGCAGTTCATTCAGCGCGAGCAACTGCAGGACCTGAACTTCGACAACCTGCTGGTCCAGCCACGTGTCGATTTCGAGTACGAAGTCTCGTTCTACTTCGTCGACCGCACCTTCGAGTACGCGTTGTACGCGCCTCATGCCGACCAGCGGTGGCTGCTCGAACCCTACGAACCGACCGATGCCGATTTGGCGTTCGCTCAGCGGTTCATCGACTGGAACGATGTCAGCCACGGCATTCAGCGTGTCGACGCGTGTAGCACACGAAGCGGAAAACTCCTACTCGTCGAACTTGAGGACCTCAACCCTTACCTCTCTCTGGACCGCGTTGCTGCTCCGACCAGAGATGCCTTTGTCAAGGACATGACGGCATCCATCGCGGCCATGGCCGAGAAGAGTCCAACACCTCGCTGACCGCCCAGCGAACCCCGCCGAAGCACCGCGGCTGGCTCATTCGCCGATCGAGGTCACGGGCGCCGCACTGGCGGGGGGTTCGACGTGTACGCCGGCCTGCCCTTGGCGTTCGCCCTGTGGCGCGGCGGCGCGCAGGTGCACCTGGCCAGCCTGTCCTTCTCCCAGCTCGAGTTGATCGACCGGGACGCGTGGGTAGCGGAGCACGTCGCGGCGGTGCAGCCGGACACGACCAGCCCGGACTGGTACTTCCCCGAACGGACGCTCGCCCGGTGGCTGGCGGCTCAGGAGCTGCCGTCGACCGTGTACGCCTCTCCGCCGCTCGGCGTCCAGCCGTTACGGGCGGCGTACCGGTACCTGATTGAACAACTGACGGGAGCGGTTGCTGCCGCGGATCACCCCGTCAGGTACGCCGTGGGGTGGCGGCCGATCGGCGGCCCCCATGCGAGGCGACCAGGGCATCAGCCACGATCGCGGCGTCCGCCTCGGCGACGTCGGCGGGATACTCCGGCAGGAGGTCGTCCCAGACGACCAGCCAGGATCCGTAGAGCTGCGCCTGGCCCTCCGGTCGGGCGAAGAACCAGACGTGCAGGTGAGCGGCGCCGTCGCCGATGCGGTAGACGTGGGCTCGCGAGATGTGCGGCAGAGCCTGCACGTGGCGGACGATTCGCGTGGTCAGCAGTCCCAGCTCCGCGGCGAGATCGTCGGGAAGATCCGCCATGTCATAGTGATCGCGCGGGTACAGCATCAGCACCAGCGGCACGCCCACTCCTGGGACACGGGCCAGCCGCCAGTGATCGTTGAACCAGATTCCCTCGTCGCGCTCCTGGCAGTTCCGGCACTCCGCCGGATCCTCGCCGTGCCGGGCGGGCTCGGGCAGCACCGGCGGGCGCAGCGGCGCTATGCGCAATCCATCCTGTTCGAACGGGCTGATGTCCCATCCCGTCATCTGCGCCAGCGGAAGCCGCCGCTCGCTGTCAGCGACGGCCACCGCGTGGTCATAGAACTGGTCCGGATGCAAGGCCATGGCGCGAAGACTAGTACAACCAAGATCCCATCGCTTCGCCGTGACGACCGCCCGCGGCGCGCACCCATGGCATGTGGGCACCTGGTGGTCTCAGGACACGAAGCCGGTCGCTCGCTGATCGGCGCTCAACGGCGCGCAGCCCTGTCGCCAGTCATACGTGTCCTGGGACCACCGGGCCCCGCGGAACTCATGCCGGACCTCTCACGGTCGAGCAACCCGAGGCGGTGGCCCGGTGGGGACCAGGTGCGCCGACGACCCGAGATCGCCGGCACCATACGAAGTGCCCGACGAGCCCGCCGCCAGGAAGAGTCTGCGCAGTGAGCGTACGTCCTGCATTCATCAGCCGATGCTGAACGATTGGGCAGGTCGGCCTTCGACCGGACTGCCGTCGAGCATTCCATGCGGGTTCCGATCGGACGCGATTCGCGGTCCGGCGGGGGTGCCTGTTGGTGGGTTGTCATGGGAGGCTTGCCGGCGTGATTCAGCAATCCGTCGACCGGTGTCCCTGCTGTGGCTACCGGACCGGGTGTACCACCTGCCCGGTCTGTTTCTGGACCGATGACGGACAGAGGGACGCGGACGCCGCCATGGTGGCCGGTGGCCCCAATGGGGACATCAGTCTGAGCGATGCCCGGCTCAACTTCGCCATCTACGGGGCGAGCCACCGACGGTACCTGGACGTGGTACGGCAGCCCCGCATCGATGAGCTGCCGTAGCGACGCATAGAGCAGGTCACACGCTCGACTTCTCACTGCTTCCTACTTGTTGCTCG
>NZ_JBLROA010000129.1:0-6873 GCF_047921505.1 Micromonospora sp. SL1-18
CAGCTAGCTGTCCACATCTGTGACCTCCGAGGAGGCCGGCGACCGTGGCCGAGAGATCGACCGCTCATTCCGCCGATGGGGCTACCCGATATCACGACGCTGCGGCGAGTGGCTCAGACAGTTGGATCTCTCGGCGGTCGCGGCTCGCAGCCGGTGATTCCGACTCGCACTACGTACGGCAGGGGGCCGCCGCGCCGCAGTGGCGCGACGTGTCGGGCCCGTACGAGGAGTCGTACCAGCCTGGGAACACCGACCAGGAGTACGAAGGGCGACACGGGAGGCACCGGCACCGGCGAGACGAGGATGAGTACGAGCAGTACCACGGGACTGATGCCCGGCACGGGCACGGGTATCGGCGGTCCGACCCGCTGGCCTACCCCGAACCTGCGTACGACGAGCCCGACCGTGCCTATCTGTACGAGGGGCACGACCAGGTCTATCGGGAGGATCGGCGGGACCAAGAGCCGCACCGATCGATCGATGCCAGTTCGGTCCACGAGGGCGCGTACGGCGCGCGGCAGGAACGGTACGTCCACCCGGAGGCGGGTTATGCCCATGAGGAGTACTACCCGCACGACCATTCCGCCAGCCGCAACGAGTACCGCCACGAAGGGTCCGACCCGCGGCACCCTGAGGCGGACGAGTGCGGGCGCCCCCGAAGGAAGCATGCTGCCCATCCGCAGCCGGCCAGCCGGCGGCGGCGCAGGCTGATCGCGGTCGGAGGGCTCGCGTTGGGGGTGCTGCTCTGCGCTCTGCCGTTCACGTGGGGGTCGGGCCGGGCACCGGAAGGCGAACTGCCCGTTTCGGCGGCCACCACCCCGCCGGATCCGTCTGAGGAACTGATCACCCTCCCGGAGCTACCGTCGACGCCGCCAATTTCCGCGACACCGCGCAGCCCCTCCGCCACGCCCAGCGCCACACCATCAATCACGCCTTCCGCCACGCCCAGCACCACACCGTCGGTCACGCCGTCCGCCACATCGGCCCCGACACCCACCGTGGCCACTCCGACGCAGACCCAGAGTTCGAGCCCGGTCCTGCTCGGCCCATCGAGCAGGCGCGGTGTGGCGAACATGGCCCAGCGGTACTGCGATCGGTACAAGGGGGTTCAGCGGACCCCCGCAGCGACGGCCGCTGGCAATGCACGAGGCTTCTCTCCACATCCATCGTCGACATCACCGTCGCCTGCCGCGACACGTACGACTCGGGCGCCTACGCAGGGACATCGAATCCTGGCGACCCGTACGCCTGGCGGTGCTACCGCTAATCGCCGCGCTCCCTGCGGCTCGGCATCATGTCGCGCGGCCACAACCTGCGTGAGAAGGAGAGGCCGGAACTGCCACCACGACGGATTATGCCGAGGCGATCGGATACTCGGTCATGGATGTCGTGCTGGCGCACGCTCCCGGGCCGCGCTCGCCCAACGTAAAGTTCTGGAAGGTCTTTCAACCAGTAAATCTACGGCAGCGCGGTTCAGTTTTCGGCCGGGGCGCTGGCCAGCTGACTCCGGGTGGCCTACTGTTCGGCTGGTTCTTGGAGGCAAGTAGAAACTGGCGCTCGGTCCGTCGGGGCGGCGGTCAGTTCCCGGCACCCCGACGGTTGGTCGAAAGGAGCACCCAGGGGTGGCACCCGGACGCAGCGATCGTCTGGCGAAGGTTCTACTCGTAGCGTCTGTGCTGTCGGGGATCCTGTTCCTGCTCGCGGCGTCGTCGGTGTTCAAAACAATCAGCCAGAGAAACGGAGTGTATGACGACGGGCGGGTGGCTGAGGCGCGGGTGCTGAGAGTCTCGCCCGGGCGAGACGGCGAGGCGCAGCTTGAGTACGTGGCCAACGGAGATCGATATGAGGGGCGGGCTTACTGCGGCGCGTGGTGCCCGAAAGTGGGAGATCTGGTCGAGGTCGAATACGCTGCCAGCAATCCCGGACGGGTGACCCTCCTGGACGACAAAGAATTCTCCACGATTGCCGTGGCCTGGCTCTTCGGCGCGCCGGTCGCCATACTGATCATGGTGCCCTTGCTTCGCCGCGAATTGAGGAATGTGATGAGTATGGCGAATTCGGCATACGGTGGGCAGAATTCCCATGCCGCTCGTCCAAAGTCTCCTCAAGGCCAACTCTCCACTTACCGGAAGAGGGTTGGGCTAATCGCCTTCGCATCTGGTCTCGGCGGGATAGTCATGTTGAACACCCGGGGTGTCACTATCCCGGGGAGTGTCCTTCTGGGGCTGTCCGTGCTTTCTGCCGGCGCCTTCATTTGGCTGGTGTACGGCGATTCCAAAGCGAGATAGCCTCAGCGCCGCCACTCGCCGAGTTTGATCCAGGACCTGCGCGACCGTCTACCGGGCCACGAAGCCTTGCTTGTTGGTCGACTGTGTTGACGTGGGAGTGGCGCGGTGGGGCGAACACCGAGTGCCAGTCACGGCGGGTCGACACCGGGGGCCATCTTCCGTCCATCGGTAGCGGTAGTGGTGCAGCCGCCGGTCGGTGGCGCGACGGTTCATGGCGCGTCGGTCGGCGTACCAGGCGAAGTTCTCCGCGGCGCGTGGCTTGGCCATGCCCGCCTCGGGTCGCTGCGCAGATAGATCGGATGAGTTTTGCACGCCGGTGCCCAACCTCTGGCAGAAGGGTTCCATATTTGGATAACTCTGCGGTATAACACATCCGATCTTTCATGGACGGGAGGTAGCCCCATGTTGCGGAGCCCGCTGCTGGTGACGGGGCCGGGAAGCGGCTGCCTGACGTCCAAGCCCGGTGACCTTGCCACCGCGCAGCAGGTGGTCCATCGGTTCCTCACCGACGACGACACCCGCTCGGTGGTGGTCGAACTGGCCGACGGGACCTTCCGGCTGGACGAGGTGACGCTGACACCGGGCCAGTCCGCGACCCTGAAGTTCCAGGTCATCGACCTGGCGGACATCCGCCCTGGCACTTACCGGCTGGTGGCACAGGGCACAGGACTCGAACGTCCAACCCGACCCTCACGCCGAGGGCCGTGCGAGCGCGCTCAGCGAGGTGCCCCTGCGCTGACCGCGGCTGCGGACGCCGAGCGATGAGCGATGAGTGATGCAGAAAATACGGCACAACAACGCAAAGGAGTTTGTTCATGGCACGTGGGTCGATCCGAACATCGAGTCTCGCCGTCGTCGTCACAACGACATTAGGGTTATTTGCGCTCACTCCCGGGGTTGGCGAAGCCGTGGCCGCAACTGGCACCCCAGGGGTTTCGGCGGTGACGACCCAGCAGGGTGACACATCGTCGAAGACGCCGCTGAAGCTGTGGTACGACAAGCCGGCGCTCGCCTCCACGGAACGACTGGCTTGGGAGCGGCAGGCGTTGCCGATCGGCAATGGCTTGATGGGCGGCATGGTCTTCGGTCGCACCACTACCGAACGAATCCAGCTGAACGAGGACTCCTTGTGGACCGGCGGCCCCGGTGCAAAGGTCGACACAAACGACACCGATGCCTACGGCATCAAGAACGTCCAGGACCCGGCAGGCACGATGAAGTCCCTGGTCCAGACCGCGTTCGACCGCTACTACGAGAGCCTGCGTACAGGCGGGCCGATCACCGGCACGGCACCCACCCCGTACCTCCCCGCCAACCGTGAGGTCCAAGGCGCCTACCAGAACTTCGCCGAGATGTACGTCGACCTGGGCCACGACAAAGTCACGAACTATTCGCGCTCGCTCGACCTGCGCACGGCGACAGCCGCCGTGTCCTACGACTCCAATGGGAGCCACTACCAGAGCGAGACGTTCGCCAGCAACCCTGATAACACGATCGTCTACCACCTGCAGGCGAGCCAGCCTGGCGCTCTCGATCTCACCCTGCGTCCGGAGATCCCCGACATGCCTACGCCGACCTCCGGCACTAAAGGCGAGCGGAACTACGGCAAGAACGGCACTGTCGTCGCCGACGGCGACCGGATCACCCTGTCAGGCGACCTCAAGCACAACAGGCTGAAGTTCGCCGGCGTCTTCAGGGTGCTCCACGATGGCGGCGAGCTGAACGCCGCGAACCCGACGGCGACCACCGGTCAACTCCGGCTGCGGGGCGCGACCTCCGCGACCATCGTCGTCTCACTGGGAACGGACTACGTCAACGACTTCGATCGCGACTACCGCACTGGCCAGTCCGCCGACCAGCTCGTGAACCAGGTCGACCAGCGCGTCAACGCCGCCGGTAGCGACCTCGACGCCATGCGAGCGCGGCAACTGCAGGATTACCAGCGGCTCTTCTCCCGTGTCGACCTCGACCTCGGTGGCCATTTCCCAGCGGACACCCCCACCGATCAGCTGCTGTCCAACTACAAGTCCGGCGACCGCGACCCGTACCTTGAGCAGCTCTACTTCCAATTCGGCCGGTATCTGCTGATCTCGTCCTCGCGTGATGGTGGCCTCCCGGCAAACCTCCAAGGCATCTGGAATGACCGGTACTACCCTGACTGGGCGTCGGACTACCACACCAACATCAACCTGCAGATGAACTACTGGCCTGCGTTCCTCGCCAACATTGCGGAGACGGCAAACCCCTTGGTCGACTACGTCGACAGCCTCCGCAAGCCCGGTCGGATGAGCCTCGCCAAGACCTATGGGCTGCCCGACGACGGTACGAACGACGGCTTCATCTTCTTCTGCAACAGCAACCCGTTCGGGTTCACCGGCAACATCAACTCCAACGCGTCGTTCACTCCGACTGCGACTGCGTTCATCGCCCAGAACCTCTATGACTACTACGCGTTCACGGGCGACAAGGACTATCTGCGACAGCACATCTACCCCATCCTGCGCGAGGCGTCGCAGACCTACCTGCGGACGCTTCAACCTGGACGTGCGCCCGACGGCAGCGACCACGACAAACTGTTCGTCGTGCCGTCCTGGTCGTCCGAGCACGGACCGTGGACGGTCGGCACCGCGTTCGACCAGCAGTTGGTCTACCAACTGTTCAAGAACACGGTCGCCTCGGCGGGTGCGCTTGGCCTGAGCACGACTGACGATGCCGCGCTGGTTGCGAAGCTCAAGGATGCGATGCCGCGCCTCAACCCGGTCGAGATCGGCGCTGACGGGCAGATCAAGGAATGGCAACAAGAGGTCGCGTACAACCGGACCGCCAGCGGCAGCACGATCGGTGACGACCACCACCGGCACAATTCTCAGCTGGTCGGGCTCTACCCCGGTGACCTGATCACGCGCAACACACCGCAGTTGATGGAGGCCGCGAAGGTGAGCCTGAATCGCCGCGGCGACGATGCCACAGGCTGGTCAATGGGGCACAAGCTCAACCTCTGGGCCCGCACCGGCGACGGCAACCGCTCGTATCAACTGCTCACCAACCTGCTCAGCAAGGGCACCTACAACAACCTGTTCGACCTGCACCCACCGTTCCAGATCGACGGCAACTTCGGAGGCACCGCGGGCATCGCAGAGATGCTTCTGCAGAGCCATTCCGACACGATCGACATCCTCCCCGCCCTTCCCGACTCGTGGAGCAAGGGCAGCGTGGACGGCTTGCGAGCCCGAGGCGGCTTCACCGTGGGCACCACGTGGCGGGACGGTCGGGCATCGGAGGTCCGGCTGGCATCGGAGAACGGCGGCACCGCAAGGATCCGCACCGACATGACCTCGGGGCCGGTGCGGGTCTATCGGGCCGATGGGAAGCCTGCTGACTACACGATCGAGGACGGCGTACTGAACCTGCCCACGACGGCCGGCCAGGAGTACCGCATCGTCTCTCAGGTTGCGATGTCGGTGAACATGCCAACAGGGCCGGCCGCTCCCGGCGATGCGCTGCCGATCTCGGTGCAGGTCACCGCCCCGGGTCGCCAGAGCCTGCCGCGCATGACCACGACGGTCGAGGTTCCCGAGGGCTGGACCGTGGACCCGGCCACTGCCAAGCTCGGTCCAATAACGGCCGGAGGTTCGCAGAGTGTGGACTTCACGGCACGGATCCCGAAGCAGACTAATGAGAGCCAGGGGCTGGTCACCCTGCGCCTCGCGACCGATGAGTGGCAGATCGTGGTTCGTCGCTCCGTGGCGATTCAGAACCTCGCCACGAACAGGCCCGCGAGACAGTCGAGCACCTACTCGGGTGGAGTAGCGACACGGGCAGTCGATGGCAACACCGACGGCGCCTGGAAGAACGGGTCGGTGACCCACACGATCTACCCCACGAAGCAGCCTTGGTGGGAAGTTGACCTCGAAAGGTCCTATCCGCTGTCTGGTGTCGCGGTCTGGAACCGGACGGATTGCTGCTCGGAGCGCCTCAGTAAGTACTACGTCCTGGTATCGAAGGAACCCATCGCCTCAGCCAGCCTGGACGAGGCGCTGAAAGAGTCTGGTGTACATGCGTTCTACCAGGAAGAGGCAGCGGGCTCGCCCACCCTCGTCCCTGCGAATGTCGATGGCCGATACGTGCGCGTATGGCTGACATCGTCTAGCGATCCACTCTCTCTAGCCGAGGTCCAGGTGTTTCCCAGGTAGTGCGACAACGGCCCCTGACCAGCAGGAATGCTGGTCGGGGGCCGTTGTTGTTTGTCCGGCGGGGTCCGGCTGCGTCCCGCAGTTGACGACTAGTGTCGCGTGGGCCCTGAGGTCTGGGACGCTGGTGAAGGTGCCACGGCGGATGGCCTGGCGGGTGATGATCCCGAAGAAGATCTCCACGAGGTTCATCCAGGAGGCGCTGCTTGGGGTGAAGTGCAGGGTGATCCGGGGATGCCTGGCCAGCCATGCCTTGACGTTCGGCCACCTCCAAGGCCGCGAACAAGGTGATTGAGGTGCCGTGGCGTTTGTAGTCATGGGTGCGCCGTTCGGCCTGGTCGAACCGCATCGGTAGCAGCGGGGCGGTGCGGTCCAGGGCTTGAATCTGGGACTTC
>NZ_JBLROA010000130.1:0-6672 GCF_047921505.1 Micromonospora sp. SL1-18
GTGTCTCCAGATCTCAATGGAGTTCGGGCGACCCGGGCGGTGATTCGGCCGGGGAGGCGGAACCGGACCGACGGTGACCCATCACGATGTCCACCAGCGCGGCGATGAGCGCCAACGCGATGATCGCCGCGGCCAGCAGCAGGGACTGCCGGAACGCGGCGGCCCAGTCGCCCCGGGTGCCGGCCAGGGTCGAGAAGAACAATGCGCCGACCGCCGCGATCCCGGCGGCCGATCCGATCCGCTGCCCGGTCTGCAGCATGCCCGCCCCGCTGCCGGCCTGCGGCACCGGCACCTCCGACAGGGTCAACGTCTGGTTCGGCGCGATGACCAGGCCACTGCCGAGTCCGGCCACCAGTAACGGCGCCGCGGTCAGCAGCGGCACCGAGACGTGCGGTGAGTCGCGCAGCACCCACACGGTCGCGCCGAGGCCGATCACCACCACCAGCAGGCCGACGCCGACCAGCGGCCGGCCGTAGCGGTTGACCACCCGGCCGCCCACCGCGGCCGCCACCGCCGAGCCGAGGGCGAACGGGGTGATGGCCAGTCCGGCGGTGAGTGCGCTGTAGCCGAGACCGATCTGCAGGTACAGGGTGAAGATGAAGAAGATCGCGGTGAACCCGGCGAAGTAGAGCAGACCGATCAGCGTGCCCAGGGTGTACGAACGCAGCTCGAACAACCGCAGGTCGAACAGGGGCGGTCGGCGGCGCGCGTACCGCCGCTCCCACAGGCCGAATGCGATCAGGAAGACCAGCCCGGCCAGGATGAGCAACCACTTCGCCACGCCCGGCCACTGCTGCCGCTGCACCAGCGGGAGCAGCACCAGGGTCACTCCGACGCCGAGCAGCAGCACGCCGATCGGGTCGAGCCGGTGCCGGTCGGGCACCCCGGTGGGACGCGCCGGCATCAGCCGCCAGCCCAGCAGCACGGCGATGATGCCGACCGGCACGTTCACGAAGAACACCAACCGCCAGCCGTGCTGCTCGCCGCCGGCCTGGATGAGCAGCCCGCCCAGCAGCGGGCCGACCGCGGTGGAGATCCCGATGGTGGCGCCGAGCAACCCGAACGCCCGACCCCGCTCGGCCCCCCGGAACAGCTGCTGGATCATGCCGGTCACCTGAGGGTTGACCACCCCGGCGGCGGCGCCCTGGACGAGCCGGGCGCCGATCAGCCACAGCGGCGCGGCGGCCAGCCCGGCGACCGCACTGGTCAGTGTGAACAGGACCAGCCCGGTCACGAACCCGATACGCCGGCCGCGCGCGTCACCGAAGCGCCCGGCCGGCACCAGGATCAGACCGAAGGTGAGCGCGTACCCGGACAGCACCCACTGCAAATCGCTCGGCGTCGCGTTCAGCGCCCGGTCGATCGAGGGCACGGCCACGTTGACGATGCTGACGTCCAACAGCGTCATGAACGCGGCGACCAGGCCAACACCGAGCGCCCGCCAGCGGCGCCGGTCGTCGTACCCGGCGGTGGCCGCCGGTGCCGACCGGTCCGTGCTCATCGCACCCCCCGAAGGCCGCCGCTCACGCATCCACGATCGCTACCCGGCCCCTGGCAAACGACGCAGTCACGCCATCTGGCGCGCACACCACCGTGGGCCGAAGTCGAGTCCTGCCATCGGGGTGTCCTCGCGGTGTAGCAGGCCCCGTTCGGTGAGCATGTGCAGCGGCTCGCGTAGCTCCTCCTCGGTCATCCCGGCCTGCTCGGCGATCAGGTCGGGATAGGGTACGTCCCCCCGCACCTCCAGCTCGGTTACCGCCTGGTACACCCGTTGCTCGATGTCGGACAGCTGTACCTGCTGCATCGTGCCCTCCTCGACGTGACCCGCCAGACCGGCGGGTGGTCTCGCCCGGCGGTTACCCCGAGGGCCCCCGATGATGCCCACCCGAACGGGGGGTCGCGCCGGGCACGAGAATCGGCGTCGCCCGCCGGTCTGCCCTAGGCTGCACCAGTGATCATTTGGGATCTCGCCGTCGTTGGTGCCGGCCCCGCCGGGCTCTCCGCCGCCCACGCCGCGGCCCGGGCCGGCGTCCGCACCCTGGTGCTCGAACGCGCCACTCACCCCCGCTACAAGACCTGCGGCGGCGGGCTGATCGGCACGTCGTTGGCCGAGGTGGTCGACCGGATCGAGGTGCCGGTCCACGACGGGGTCGACCGGGTCACGTTCACCCAGGATGGGCGACGCGGCTTCACCCGCCGGCACACCAGCCCGCTCGTGAGCATGATCCGTCGCGAGGAGTTCGATCATCGGCTGCGGGCCGCCGCGGCGGCCGCCGGGGCCGAGGTCCGCGAGGGCGTTCCGGTCCGCGCCGTCGAGCAGGACCCCGACGAGGTACGCCTGCGGCTGGTTGACGGCGACGCCGTACGCGCCCGCGCGGTCATCGGCGCCGACGGCTCCTCCGGCGTCACCGCCCGGCACGTCGGGGTGGTCCACCGCCAGGTCGACCTGGGACTGGAGGTGGAGCTGCCGGTTCCGCCCGCCGAGCAGGAGCGCTGGCGGGGCCGGGCGCTGATCGACTGGGGGCCGGTCCCCGGGTCGTACGCCTGGGTCTTCCCCAAAAGCGACCGGCTCACCGTCGGCGTCATCTCCGCTCGGGGCGAGGGGGAGCGGACGCGGGCCTACCTGCGCGACTTCGTGGCCCGGCTGGGCCTGTCCGGGCTGACCCCGGAGCACGACTCCGGCCACCTGACCCGGTGCCGCACGGAGGACTCGCCGCTGCGCCGCGGCCGGGTCCTGGTCGCCGGTGACGCGGCCGGCCTGCTGGAACCGTGGAGCCGGGAGGGGATCAGCTTCGCCCTGCGGTCGGGCCGGCTGGCGGGCGAGGCGGTTGCCGGCGGCGACCTGGACGCCTACGAGCGTGACGTACGCCGACAGTTGGTGCCCGAGATGCTGGCCGGGCATCGGCTTCTGGAGATTTTCGAACGGCGGCCCGACGTGTTCCACGCGCTGCTGGCCACCCCACCCGGCTGGCGGATGTTCGCCCGCTTCTGCCAGGGTCGGGCGAGCTTCGACCGGGTCCTGGTCCGTCGCCCCGTACGGGCCGGCCTGGCCCTGCTGGACCGGCTTCCGGCTCGTCGGCCGAGGGCGGCGGCGTACCCACGTCGTAACGGTTGATGCGGGTGGTGGACATCGCGGCGCATCATGTCGTCATGAGCGAGCCGAACGAGTCGTTCACCGACGAGGAGTACGCGTTCCTTCGGCACGTACGCTTCGGCGAACTGCCGCCTGGGGTGTGCCCGGAGGATCGGGTGGAGTTGACGGAGACGGACGCCCGCCGGGACCGCCCGGAGCCGGCCGGCAGCCCGGAGGAGTGGACCCTGCGGAACAGCCCGGGCTGAGGCCCCGGAAACGGCCGACGGGCCGCGGATGTCACCCACGGCCCGTCGAACGGTACGGATCAGAAGACCGGCACGCCCTCGCGGACCAGCTTCCAGTTCGGCACGAAGAAGTCGGCCGGGTTGATGGCGCCCTTGGCCTGCGCCCACTCGATGAGCAGCTGACGGATCTCCTGCTGCTCGTTGTAGACCTGGGTCTTCACGACGCCGGGGAAGTTGCCGCCACCGCTGCGCCGGTAGTTGTTCACCGCGACCACGAACTGCGCGTCCGCGGGGACCGGGGTGTCGGTGCCCGGCAGGACCAGGCGGGTGATCCGCTGGCCGACCGGCTTCGAGATGTCGATGTCGTAGTCGACACCCGAGAGCGTGTCGTAGTTGTAGTCCGGTACGGCCGGGTCCGCGATGGTCGCCGGGTTGACGGGGGCGCCGACCGGCAGGGTCTTGAAGTACTTCGCCGAGTACTCCAGGTACGCCTTCACCTCGGCGCCGGTCATCACGACCGCCTCGAGGGTGTTGTCGTACACGTAGAGGCCGGCGACGTCGCGGATCCGCACGTCACCGGCGGGGAACACCGCGGTACGGCTGAACGGCGCCGCGATCGACAGCACCGGCAGGCCCGCGTACGCGGTGCCGGCGAGGGCTGCGGTGACCACGTCGGTCTGGACCTTGTTGATGAAGTCCAGGATCGGGGTGTCCTTGTAGCGCGACTCGGCGGCGGAGAGCTGCACGGTGGACTGCGCGACGACCTGGTTGACGTAGTCGACCGTCTTGGTGTGCTGGCCGCGCACGGCCGCGAGCACCGCCGGGTCCTCGACCACGGTGTTGGTGTTCAGCATGCTGGCGCGCTTGCCGACCACCTTCCAGCGGCCCTTCTCCCGAGTGAGGGTGAAGTCCATCCGGGTCAGCCGATATCCCCACCGCGACGGCTCCGAGGTCAGGACCTGCTCGCCGGTGGCCTTGTTGGTGACGAACTTCTCCGGGATCTCGTTGTGGGCGTGGCCGAAGAGGATCGCGTCGATGCCCGGCACCTGCTCGGCGATCAACGCCACCGGGTTCTCGTTCGGCAGTTCCGGCCCGTAGCTGGAGGTGCCGCTGTCGCCGCCGTGCGCGGAGATGATGACCAGGTCGGCGCCACGGTCCCGCATGATCGGCACCCACTTCGCGGCGGTCGCGATCATGTCCTCGAAGACCAGCTTGCCCTCGACGTTGCCCTTGTCCCAGATGGCCACGCCCGGGTTGGTCAGGCCGAGGATGCCGACGTTCAGCGCCGGCGCGCCGTGCCCGCCGAGGTTGAACGGCTTGATCACGTACGGCAGGTAGGCCGGCTTGCCGGTCTTCTCGTTGATCGCGTTGGCGGCCAGGGCCGGGAAGCCGAGCTGCTCGATCCACTTGGCCAGCAGCGGCAGGCCGTAGTTGAACTCGTGGTTGCCCAGCGTGACGGCGTCGTAGTTCAGCACGTTCATCGCGTTGGCCATCGGGTGCGTCTCACCGGTGACGGTGATCGGCTCCTGCTTGGCGTAGTAGGTGGCCAGCGGGGTGCCCTGGATGGTGTCACCCGCGTCGAGGACCAGGGTCGCCTTGCCCGTGCGTTCGGTACGGATCTGGTTGACCAGGGTGGCCAGCTTCGCGACGCCGACGTCGTTGTGCTGGCTGTCGTCGTACTCGGCGTCCTTGTAGTAGTCCCAGTTATAGACGTTGCCGTGGGTGTCCGAGGTGCCGAGGACGGTCAGGTCCCAGGTCGTCGTACCGGTGCCGTTGCCGGTCGACGCGGCGGCCCGGGCGGGAGCGCTGGCGAGCAGGGGAGCGGTCGCGGCGGCGGCCGCGACGGCCAGCACCTGGCGGCGCGAGGCGCCGGAGGGGGAGGTCATGAGGTGCCTTTCCGTGGGGAGTGGACGCGCCGCGTGGGCGCCGTTGCGCACCATAACGAGCGGCTGTCGCTCGCGCCACATCGCCCCGGCGTGTTTCACCTCGGTGCCGGTCCTGCTCGCCTCGCTGTAACACGGCGGTCACTCCGTGGTCGTCTTCACGCAGGTCAACGCGGTCGTCTTCACGCAGGTCAACGCGGCCGGGTTACGTCCGGTCAGCGGGGCCAGGCGGCCATCCGGCGGCGGACCTCGGCGACCTGGGCCGGGTCGAGCCCGTAACGGGTGAAGCGCCGATCCGGCACCCGGTCCAGGTAGCGGCCCGCCGCCCGGACGTCCGAGAGGTCCAGCGCCGGATCCACCTGGCGGGCCAGCTCCAGCAGCTCCGTCACCTCGTACCGGTCCAGCGCGGCGGCGACGTCGATGTAGTCGCGTACCTCCCGGCGGTTGACCAGCGCGGCGGTCTTGTTGGCGATCAGGTCGCGGACGTCCATCACCGGGCCCAGGTCCATCACCACCGGACTGCGGTACCGGTCGAGCCGGGCCAGGCTGAGCCGGATCTGTCGGCCGTCCCGGCTCACCACGAAGTCCCGCATGTCCCGGTCGAACCCGTCGAACAGCTCCGCGAGCTCGCTGTCCGGGTCGGCGTCTAACACCTGGTAGCCGGCCCGCTCCAGCGCGGCCCGCACCCCGGCCGCCGCCGCGGCGGCCGCCCCCTCCACGTCGGCGAAGAGGTCGACATCCTCCGTCGGCCGGGTGACCAGGCCGTGCGCCGCCCAGGCCACCCCACCGCCGAGCACGAACCGGTGCGGGCCGGCGGCGGTCAGGGCCACCCGCGCCACGTCCCGGTAGAAGTCGTGCAGGTGGCTCACGCGGTACGCAGGTCCCGGTGGCGGCCCTCCCAGGCGAGGCGTACGCCCCGTGGCAGGTTCAGCCGCCGCCACACCCGGCGCAGCGTCCGCCCGTCGATCAGCTCGCGCAGGTCGTTGACGCGGGTGGTCTCCCGCAGCACGTTCTCGTACATCCAGAGCAGGTCGTCCGGGTCGCCGAGATCGAAGGCGCGTTCGCTGCTCCACATCAGGCGTACCGGCAGCTCGACGATGCCCCAGGTGGGGCCGGTGAGCTCGGTGAGGGTACGAGCCACCACGGCGGGACGCCCGGGGCGGGCGAGGTACGCGCTGGTGGTGGCCGGCATGCTGTCAGGGTAACCCCTGCCCCCGGTTTTCCCGCTGTCCGGTGTGCCCGGGTCCGCGTTGGTTGCGGTTTCCGGGCATGGCCCGTGTCGTGGTCGGCCGCCGTTGCGTGTCGGGTGGGTAGTGGTCGACTCGGTGTGCGGGATGTCGTGGTGTCGGCGTTGAGTCGGATGTCGCCGTTTGCGGGACACGGAGTGGATCATCGGGGGCTTGTGGCCTTCTGTCTGGGTGTTCTGCGGTCTGGTGTCCGGTTGGCGGGTGGTCGGCGGCGTCGCCAGCCT
>NZ_JBLROA010000131.1:0-6354 GCF_047921505.1 Micromonospora sp. SL1-18
CCAGCGACCCACAAAAAGGAGAGCCGGTGGCACCCAGCGAAACGTTCGGCGAGTTCGTGACGGCACGATCAGCTCGTCTATTGCGCACCGCCTATCTGCTCACACATGACTGGGCGCTCGCCGAGGATCTGCTGCAGACGGCTCTGGTGCGTGCGTGGAGCGTCTGGGGACGGATCGACGCGGAGCCGGAGCCGTACGTACGAAAAATTCTGGTCAACGCCTATGCCTCCTGGTGGCGCCGTAAATGGCACCAGGTCGAGCAGCCGACGTCACAGCTTCCCGAACGACCGACGGCCGACGAGCTGTCGCGCGTGGACCAGCGGGACCAGGTGTGGCAGGCGATCGGAAAGCTGCCCCGACGGCAGCGGACCGTGCTGGTGCTGCGCTACTTCGAGGACATGACGGAGGCGCAGATCGCGGACGTGATGGGCACCTCGGTGGGAACCGTCAAGAGCCAGGCCACGAAGGCCCTGGCCAAGCTGCGACTGGATGAGTCGCTGACGTTGGAGGCATCGCACCGATGATCGACCTCAGGGAACTTCTGGCCGACCGCTCGGCCGACGCCGTACCGTCGGGTGACCGTTTGGCGGAGGTCCGGCGCAGGATCGCCGTACGCCGTCGCCGACACGCCATGGCGGGGGTGGCCGGCGCGGTGACGCTGGTAGCGGGTGTGGCCACCTACGTCGCCGTTCCCGGCGGCGAGCCGGCCGGGCCGTCGACGTTCGCCGCGGGATCGGCGACCCCGTCGGCCAGCCCGCCCGCCAGCCCGTCGGCCTCCCCGAAACCGGTCGCGGGTGGCAAGGTCGGACCCTTCGCCGAGTACGCCCGCGGCTACCGCGTCGTCGCCTTCGGCGAGGCGCCCGTGAGCTCGAAAAAGGTGGAGTTCACCTGGGCCGTCAACGCGGCGGACGTAGCGTTCCTGACCTACTGCCCCGGCCTGCCCAAATACACGTCGCTCGACCTCGACTTGGCGATCAACGGCAGCGACGCCGGCTACACCACGGTGGGCTGCAACTCGGAACTGCACAACGACCCGGACCCCTACGGCGGGGCGCCGAAGGGAGCGAGCATCGGCGACGCGGTCACGGTGACCTACACGGTGAGCGGCGCCCAGCGCGACGGTTACCTGCCGAAGATTCCCACCCAGGGCACGATCTACGTCGCGGTGGCCGAGAAGGTGCCGTTCACCCAGTACCCCTTCCCGGCCCGCCCGGCCAAGCTGGCGCCGCCCAAGCCCGACGGCATGGCCAGCGAGCCCGGCACCAAGGTCGTGCACAGCGACCCGGCGGATCCGAACAAGCCCATCAGCACCAAGCTGACCTGGCACCGGGGCTACGACTTCACCGTGGTGCCGCAGACGCCCGGCATCTATCGGGTCTCGGTCAACGACGTGCCGCTGCTCAGCGGTGAGGTCTACGACTACTCCGGAAACGGCCCGAACGCCTCCTGCCGGGTGAAGCGGACGGACAAGGGCGACTGCCTGCCCGAGCTCGAATCCCTCAAGGACGGTGACACGGTCACCGTCACCGTCACCGCCGAGCACGCCACCGGTCCGTGGCTCGCCGAGTTGCGCTCGGAGTGGCAGGACCCGTCAGCACAGGGCTGACAGCGAAGAGGCAGCGACCCGGGCCGTCCGCCCGGGCCGCTGCCCCGCCCGCGACCGTTACGCGATCGCCCAACGCACACGGGCATCGGCGGCCACAAGGGACACTGGACACCGGGTAGCGTGCCTGACATGCGCGGGCAGACGGGCGACGGGCGGCAGGTGTTCATGTCGACCCATGAGCGGCCCGACCTGCGAGACACACCGGTGATCGACCTGGACGCGACCCGGGAGCAGCCCGCGCCTTCCGAGCAGGACCCGCAACGGCAGGGCTGGCGGGCGCTTCGATCGAAGCGCGTATCCCTGCCGCTTGTCCTTGCCCTCCTGGTGGGCACGGCAGCCGTGGCTGGGGTCGGCACCTACCGGTGGCAGGCGCGGCAACAGCGCTTGGCGGATGCGTCCGTTGCGTCGTTGCTGGTACTCGGGCAGGCCGAGATGGCTTCCGGCGGGCGGGACGGGTCGCTGGCCAGAATCGAGTCCTCGGTGATGGTGGTGAACTCCGGGCCCCTGCCGGTGGAGGTCATTGATATCCGCGTCGCCAAGGACAGCCTCGCTCTCGAATCGGTCAGCCCCGATGTCGTACGGCCAGGGGTGCGATGGTTCACCGTGTGGCTGACGATCGACTGCACCAAAGAGGTGGTGACCGAGTCGGTCCCGGTCTCGATGTCGGTCCGCACGGCGGACGGGCATTCGCGCTCGTTGTCCTTCCAGGTCCCGCCCCGGCCCTGGCAGTACGCGTTCGAGTCGATGTGCCTGCCGCCCCCCGAATTCCCGGGCGTGCCGGTGCCAGGCCGGTAGCTGATCAGGGTTTCCGTCCACGGACAAGCGGGGACGCGGGTCGGAGGGGCGGACAACGCCCCGTTCGCCAAAAACGACAGGGAGCCGACATGAGCTTCACCGAACGGGCGAAGGACAAGATTGAAAAGCTGGCCGGCCCCGCCCGGGCGCGAATGGGCGACATGACCCAGAACGAGCGGTCGGAAGCGGAACGGGTGACCCGGCGGGATGAGATCCGGGGCAAGCAGCCCGGCGAGCATGTCCAGGAGGACACCCGGGACGTACGGGACGACTTCACCAGCTGACTTCGGTTACCGCCCAGAAGATGGGAAAGGCCGTTTCCACCATTGGAAGCGGCCTTTATCCACGTGGACTACCGGCCGCAGGCAATACGCCCCGACCGTCCGACCCGGTCGTTTCCGTTTGGAAGGCGAACTGGGGTCGCGCCCCCGCCGAACGCAGCAATCTGAGCGAAGACACAGCAGCACGCCCTCGCCATGCTGAGACCGGTCGCCCCAGGGCGAACGGGCCGACGGCGACACCGTCTTCTGAGCATGGAGGAGAAGCGTGATCAAACTGATGCGACGTGCCGGTGTCGTGCTGGTTGCCGCAGCCATGGCGGTCGGGGTCGCGGCAGTGCCGGCCAGCGCGCACGTGGTGACCACGCCCAACACGGCGGACTCGAAGTTCTTCCACACGGCTTTTCGAGTGGGGCACGGATGTGACGGCTCGTCGACCACTGCCCTGCGGGTGCGGATTCCCGAGGGCTTGCACCTCGTCGAGCCGGACCCCGTACCCGGCTGGGAGGTCCGGGTGACGCGGGCGGTCGGCAAGGGCGTCGGTTTCGGCCAGATCGTCGAGGTGGCGTGGGTTGGCGGATCGCTGCCCGACCATGACGTCCAGCTGTTCGGCCTCGGGTTCAGGATCGACAAGAAGGCACCCGAGGTGCTGTGGTTCCCGACCGTCCAGGAGTGCGAGGTGGGCGAGGCCCGCTGGGTGGAGATTCCGCCGAGCCTGGCAGAGTGGCACAACGTTCCGAGCCCGGCACCCTATGTGATCAACACGGCCTGGTAGCACGAGCCGCGGCCGCGCCCGGAGCGGATGATCACCACCATCCGCTCCGGGCAGGCTGGCACGGTTGCTGTTGTTCGCCGTTGTGCCAGCGGGATCCACCGGTGCGAGCCGTCGCTGTAGTGGAACTTCTCGTCCCCGGCCCGCAGGATGCTCACCGCACCCAACCGAGGAAGCGCCGGTGCAGCGCACCGGCCGGCAGCCAGTGCAGATCCGCGGAGGCCCGGACGAGCTGCGCACCCAGGTAAAGCGCGAGGGAGACCGGCGCGTCCGCATACTCCGCCCGTAGCTCCCGCCGCCGCGTCGGGCACGGCCACGGCCCGCCGCAACCGCCGCACGTCCAGGTCGGCAGCACCGGCCCGTGCGTGCTCACCGGCCACTGCCCAGGAAGCGCGCGGTCCGAGTCCGGGCCTGCCGGCTGGTCGCCCAGTGCACCTGCCAGCAGGGGTACGGAGTGAGCTTGGCCCACCACACCCGGCAACCCGTGCACATCCCATCCGGTCCGCGAAGGTGTACGCCGAGGATGCGCTCCTCCTGGCTCACTCGTCCTCCCCTGTCGGCCAGTGGTCGCGGCGGATCGGGATGCGGTGGCGGACGCGGCAGGGCAGGTCGGCGCCGCAGCGGCAGATCGGACGCGTCGCCGCTACCGGGGCTGGATGTCAGGTGCACTCACCATCGCGGCATCAGACACCAACAGTGCTTCGGCAGCCCGCCTCTTGTTGAGCGATGCGATCCTCCAGACCGACGAGGCAGCGCGCCGTGGTGATCCAGAAGGGCCCGGTGAATGACCTGCCAAATCGTGTCCACATCGGCCGCAACGAGACGGGCGATCGCCGGCACCGTGTTCCCACCGGTTGAGGCGAGCACGACCATCGCCCGCCGTACATTCGTGGGGCACCAGCGGCCGGGGCACGGAGAAGTAAGGTGAGCGGCGATCTTCATCAGGCATCAGCAGCGCACTTCGCGATGCGAGCGCCAAGCGGCAGCGCTCCCCCGGAAAACCAAGATACGCGCTGATTTGTACCGGATATGCCACTCGTTGACGTTGGGAGCGGGCCGGCTTGTCGGTACCGGGTTCGAATCCGTTTCCACGAGGTGAAGCACGGTCCAAGCGAGCCCGTAGCAGTCGTCTCGGCCAAAGCAGGCGACCAGCCGGGCTGCCGCCGGAGCGGGGCGACGGCATGAGCAATGGCGAGCGGTCTGGTACGCAGCGCCTTGAATCTGCATGGGGCAGCCCCGACCACCGAGTGGGGCCGGGGGCTGCTGCTGCGGTGCGGGTGGTTCAGAGAGCCTTGCCGTTGACGAACAGCTGGGCCGGGCCGGTGGGGGTCCTTACGCCGGTCTGGATGTCGCCGTACGTGGTCGCACCCTCGGTGATCGTGCCGCCGGTGACGAGGTCGAGCGTGATCGCCTCGTTGATGATGGTGCCGTCCGTGACGAGGCCGTCGGTGATCGCACCAGGCGTGATGACGTTGCTGAGGGCTGTGATCTTGTCGGCGTTGGCGCTGCGGAGGCAATCGGCCGGGTTCTCGCCCGGAGCCGCGTTCCACTCGCCCCACAGCACGTTGTCCACGGGCTCGAACTGGTAGTCGTCGAACGACCAGTCGCCGAACGACCAGGAACCGAACGACCAGTCGTAAAACAACCAGTCGTCGAACGACCAGTCGCCGAACGAGGTCGGGGAATTCCAGCTGGTGTCGCCGACCTCGTAGGACCGGTCTCCCTGCCAGCCGTTGACGATGAAGCCGGTGTACTGGTTGGCCTTGCGGGCGTCGACGTCGAGGTTGTAGCTGACGCTGCCGGTGAGGACACCGGTACGGCTGCCGGTACGGCTGCCGGCACGGGAGGTGTCCCGGGTACCTTTGCGGGTGCCGACGTGCGAGGCGCTCCGGCTGCCGGTGCGGTCGCCGCTGCGCACGCCGTCGCGATGGAACGTCTTGGTGCCGTTGCCGTTGGTGAACGTGCAGGTCAGATCCTGCGATATGACCTGCGTGGCGGCCTGGTTGCCGGTCTGCGTCCCCGACTGGGTGCCGGTCTGCGAGCCGCTCTGCGAGCCGACCTGGGTGACGTCCTGCGACAGCGACTGGGACATCGGCTGCTTGTAGGTGAACGCGAGGCTCTTGCTTTCGACGGCCTTCTGGAGCGCTGCGTTGTTGTAGCCGAGGGCGGACTGGACCTCGCCCTTGCCGATGAAGCCGATGCCTGTGGTCGGGTCGACGTTGACCGACGCCGAGGCGGAGGTGGCGCCAAGAACGATCGTCGCCGTAGCCGCGATGCTGCCGATGAGGATCCTACGTGTCCGCATGTACTGCTCCCTTTGTCTTGCTGATGTTTCGTTTGCCGATGCCGGCGGGCCTTGCGATCTTGCTTTGGTGCGACTCATCTCCAGCCGCTGCTCGTGCAGTTGAGACGGTGCGCCGTGCCGCGGGGTCAGCTGACGCGCAGCAATTTTGGTGGAGGCGCAGACACGATGCAGGCGACTGTAATGAATTTGTCAGTGGGTAATTCCCGATAAGGTGATACGCCATGGGTTGCCCCCGGTAGGCGTTCAATACCAAGCTTCGCGACCAGGCACCGGACGAGGTGAGGCCGGTCCTGCGGTGGATCGATTGCCCGGTTTGGTCCTGCGAACTGCCATGGCTCAGCGTGGCGCTTTCTCCTCCTCCAATCAAGCCGATGATCAGCTATTACGCCTGCTGGATCGGATACATTTGCCTGTCAAGGAGGAGGTTGCCCCGCCGCTTCGCGGCGGCTTGGTGACGGTTCGTCGGACGGTTACGCCAGCGGGCCCGCATCTGTATCAAGGTGTCGTTGACGCTATAGTCGCAAATCTTGATACGAAAGGACTAATGCTTGGTTTGTAGGCTGCAGCACGGTGGACGCAACCTGGCCGTGGCGCTAAG
>NZ_JBLROA010000132.1:0-5687 GCF_047921505.1 Micromonospora sp. SL1-18
CTGATGATTCGCTCGCTGACGCTCGCTCACGCACCCTCCCCGGGGAGCAGCCAGAGCAGCCCGCCGGCGGTGGCCAGCGCGGCGAGCAGGCCGGTGATCACCAACGCGCGGCGCGACGCGCCCTGCTTGTACAGCGACCACACCCCGCCGACCAGCACCCCGGCCAGGATCAGCAGCAGCGTCGGCAGCATCGCGCGCATCAGAGCGCCCCCTTGGTGCTCGGGATCGCCCCGGCGTTGTGCGGGTCGATCGCGGTGGCCTCGCGCAGTGCCCGGGAGACCGCCTTGAACTGGGCCTCGACCACGTGGTGGGCGTCCGGGTGGCCGCCGGGACGGGCCGCCCGCAGCACGTCGACGTGCAGGGTGATCCGGGCGGCCTGGCCGAACGACTCCCAGATGTGCCGGGTCATGCTGGTCGGGTAGACCGGCCCGATGTACGGCGCGAGCGCAGGCTCGTCGTGCACCACGTACGGCCGGCCGGACAGGTCGACCGCGGCCCGGACCAGGACCTCGTCCATGGGGACGGTGGCCGAGCCGTACCGCCGGATGCCGGCCTTGTCCCCCAGCGCCTGGTCGAACGCGGTGCCCAGGGCGAGCGCGGTGTCCTCCATGGTGTGATGCGCGTCGATCTCCAAATCGCCGACGGTGTGCACGGTCAGGTCGAAGCCGCCGTGCCGCGCGATCTGGTGCAGCATGTGGTCGTAGAAGCCGACGCCGGTCTCGATGTCGGCCCGGCCGGTGCCGTCGAGGTGGAGCTCGACGAGGACCTTGGTCTCCTTGGTGACCCGCTCGATACGGGCGGTGCGACTCATGATGAAAGCTTCTCCATGGCGGCGAGGAAGGCGTCGGTCTCGGCGGGGGTGCCGGCGGTGACCCGCAGCCAGCCGGGCAGGCCGACGTCGCGGACCAGCACGCCCGCGTCCAGCAGGGTGCGCCAGGCCGCGGCCTGATCGCCGCCGACCTCGACGAGGACGAAATTGGCGTCGCTGTCGGCGACCCGGTGCCCCCGGGCGCGCAGCTCCGCCACGATCCGGTCGCGCTGCTCCATGATCGCGGCGACCGTGCCGAGCAGGGCGTCGCGGTGCGCCAGCGCCGCGCGGGCGGCGGCCTGGGTGAGCGCGGAGAGATGGTAGGGCAGCCGCACGAGCTGCACCGCCTGCACCACGGCCGGGTCGGCGGCCAGGTAGCCGAGCCGCCCGCCGGCGAAGCCGAACGCCTTGCTCATCGTCCGGGTGACCACCAGTCGGGGGTGGTCGGGCAGGACGGCGAGGGCGCTGACCGTGCCCGGCCGGGCGAACTCGGCGTACGCCTCGTCCACGATCACCATGCCGGGCGCCTCGGCCAGCACGGCGGCGACCACGGCGGGGTCGAGGGCGGTGCCGGTCGGGTTGTTCGGCGAGCAGAGGAAGACCACGTCGGGCCGGTGCGCCCGGACCTGGGCGACCGCCTCGGCCGCGGTCAGGCCGAAGCCGACGCCGCGCTCGGCCGGGATCCAGCCGGTGCCGGTGCCGAGCGCCAGCAGCGGGTGCATCGAGTACGCCGGGGTGAAGCCGAGCGCGGTACGCCCGGGACCGCCGAACGCCTGGAGCAGCTGCTGCTGGATCTCGTTGGAGCCGTTGGCCGCCCAGACCTGGTCGACGGTCAGCCCGTGGCCCAGGTACGCCGCCAGGTCGGCGCGGAGCGCCACCGCGTCCCGGTCCGGGTAGCGGTTGAGGTCGCGCAGCTCGGCCGCGAGGGCCTTGGCGATCGCGTCCACCACCGGCTCCGGCACGGGGTAGGAGTTCTCGTTGGTGTTCAGCCGGACCGGCACGTCGAGCTGCGGTGCCCCGTACGGCCGCAGCCCGCGCAGGTCGCCGCGGATCGGCAGGTCGCCCAAGGTGGTCACGAACTCTCCCCCGCGAACCGGACACTGACCGCCTGGCCGTGGGCCGGCAGGTCCTCGACCCCGGCCAGGGTCACCACGTGCGGGGCGACCTCGCGCAACGCGTCCTGGCTGTATTCGACCAGGTGGATACCGCGCAGGAAGGACTGCACGGACAGCCCGGACGAGTGCCGGGCGCAGCCGCCGGTGGGCAGCACGTGGTTGGAACCGGCGCAGTAGTCGCCGAGCGACACCGGCGACCAGGCGCCGACGAAGATCGCCCCCGCGTTTCGCACCCGCATCGCCCAGTCGCGGGCGTGCTCGGTCTGGATCTCCAGGTGCTCGGCCGCGTACGCGTCGACCACCCGCAGGCCCGCCTCGAGGTCGTCGACGAGGACGACGCCGCTCTGCTCGCCGCGCAGCGCGGTGGCGATCCGCTCGGCGTGCTTGGCCGCCGGCACCTGCCGGGCCAGCTCCGCGTCGACCGCGTCGGCGAGCGCCACGGACGGGGTGACCAGCACGCTGGCCGCGAGCGGGTCGTGCTCGGCCTGGCTGATCAGGTCGGCGGCGACGTGCGCCGGGTCGGCCGTGTCGTCGGCGAGGATGGCGATCTCGGTGGGGCCGGCCTCGGCGTCGATGCCGACCACGCCGCGCAGCAGCCGCTTGGCGGCGGTGACCCAGATGTTGCCCGGACCGGTGACCAGGTCGACCGGCGCGCAGCGCTCGGTGCCGGCCGGGTCGACGGCCGCCCCGTACGCCAGCATGGCCACCGCCTGGGCGCCGCCGACCGCGTAGACCTCGTCGACGCCGAGCAGCGCGCAGGCCGCCAGGACCCGCGGGTCGGGCAGGCCGCCGTTGTCCTGCTGCGGCGGGCTGACCACCACCAGCGAGCGGACCCCGGCCGCCTGGGCGGGGACCACGTTCATCACCACGGTCGACGGGTACATGGCCAGGCCGCCGGGGACGTAGAGGCCGACCCGGTCGACCGGCACCCAGCGCTCGGTCACCGTGCCACCCGGCACCACCTGGGTGGTGTGGTCGGTCCGGCGCTGCTCGGCGTGGACCCGGCGGGCCCGGGTGATCGACTCCAGCAGCGCGGCGCGGACCTGCGGGTCGAGTGTGCCCTCGGCCTCGCGGATCGCCTCGACCGGCACCCGCAGGCGCTCCGGGCAGATGCCGTCGAACCGTTCGCTCGCCTCCCGGATCGCCCGGTAACCATGCTCCCGGACCGCCTCCACCAGGGGACGGATCCTCTCGACGGCCACCGACACGTCGAGCTGGGCACGGGGCAGCAGGCGGCGCGGGTCGCGCGTCCCGCCGCGCAAGTCGATCCGGTTCAACACCCTTGCAAGTCTAGGCGGGCCGGTCCCGGACCGACCGGCGCCGCCCGTACGGCGGGACGGTGAGCCGGGACACGTCGGCCGTGCCGGGTCCGGCTACCCTCGGACGCGTGACCGCACGGCTGCCGGTGTTCCCGCTCGGGACGGTCCTCTTCCCCGGGCTGGTCCTGCCGCTGCACATCTTCGAGGAGCGCTACCGGGCGCTGGTGCGCCACCTGGTCGGGCTGCCGGAGGGCGTGCCCCGGCAGTTCGGGGTGGTGGCGATCCGGGCCGGCTGGGAGGTGGCCCTCGGCGCGGGCCGGGCCGGCGGCGACGTGACCCTGCACGAGGTGGGCTGCACCGCCGAGCTGCGGCAGGTCACCGAGCTGGACGACGGCGGCTACGACATCGTCACGGTGGGCCGGCGGCGGTTCCGCATCGCCGAGGTGGACGAGGGCGCCGCGCCCTACCTGACCGCCGAGGTGGAATGGCTGCCCGAGCCGGCCGGCACCGACGAGGTGGCCGACCTGCTCGCCGCCCGGGTGATCTCGGTCTTCCGGCAATACCTGAGCCTGATCCGGCCCGACCCGCAGGAGATCTCCGAGCAGCTGCCGGAGGACCCGACCGTGCTGTCGCACCTGGTCGCCGCCACCGCCGCGCTGACCGTCGCCGACCGGCAGCGGCTGCTCGCCATCGACGACACCGCCGCCCGGCTCCGGGCCGAGCTGCGGCTGCTCCACCGGGAGACGTCGCTGCTGCGCCACGTCCGGGCGGTCCCGGTCCCGCTCAGCGAGCTGGCGGGTCCTCCGGCGTCGAACTGAGTTCGGGGCCGGCCGGGTCGCCGTCGGGCTCCGGGCGCAGCGACGGCCACCGCGACCAGCCGGCCAGCAGGGTGTACGTCACGGCCACGCCGAGCGCGGGCAGCAGCAGATTGCCGTACGGCACGGGCAGCACGTGCAGATACCAGTCCACGCCGCCGGCCCGCAGGTCGGGCGGCTTGGTGAAGGCGGCCCCGTCCGGCGCGGTGGCCAGCAGCCGGTGGTAGGTGCCCAGCCCGAGGCGGCGGCCGAGCTGCCAGGCGACCAGCGCCGCGCCGAGGCCGCCCAGGGCCCCGGCGAGCAGGCCCACCGGGCCGCGCCGGCGGCGCAGCAGGAACCACAGCACGATCGCGGCGAGCACCCCGAAGCCGAGCCCGAGCAGGCTGAACCAGCCGTCGGCGGCGATCGGCTGCTGGGGCTGCGGCGTGGCGTAGATGGCGCCCTCCGCGGTCTTGCGCACCGGAGTGCCCGGCGCCACGGCCGCCCAGAGCAGCCCCAGCGGCGCACCGAACCCGGTCAGCACGAGCGCGGCGCCGAGGGCGATCCGGACCGGCCGGCCCCGGCCGGTGGTGGGCGGCACACCGGTTGGGCAGTCGGGGACCGCGTGGTCGGGGGCCGGGGTGGGAGGGTGGCCGCCCTCTGGACCGCCGGACGGGCGGTCGGGGCCACCGGGCGCGTCGGGACAGTCGGCGGCCCGCTCGCGGTCAGGGGTGTCCGGACTCACCCGGTGATCCTCTCAGGCGACGGGCCGGCACGGGACGGCGGTCAGCGGGTGAGCGGCTCCAGCATCGCCGCGGCAGCCTTGAGCCAGGCCTGCCGGGTCTCCGCCTGGAGCTGGTGGTAGTCGATCGAGGAGCCGGTCTCCAGCGCCGGGTCGTAGGGCACCACCGCGACCGCCCGGGTCCGGGTGGCGAAGTGCCGCTCCAGGTCGTCCTGCAGCGCGCTGCGCCCCGGCGTCGGGCAGGAGATCAGGGTCACCGCGTTGTCGGCCAGCTCGCCCATGCCCTCCTCGTGCAGCAGGTCGAGCATCCAGTCCGCGCTGAACGCGGCGTCCTCGCGTGGCACGGTGGTCACCACGAGCTGGTCGGCGGCCTGCATGACGGTACGCCAGTTCGGGCTCTCCACGTTGTTGCCGGTGTCCACGCAGATCACGTCATGGGTACGCCGCAGCAGCTCCAGCACCCGCTTGACGACGAACTGGTCCAGCCGCTGGGCGAACCGGGGGCTCTCCTCGCCGGCCAGCACGTCGTACGAGCCGTCGGAGGCGTGCCGCAGGTAGTCGTCGAGGTGCTCCAGCAGGGTGGCACCCTCCATGATCTCGATGTGGGCGAGGTCTTGGATCAGGTGCCGGATGGTGCGGGCGTGCCGGGCGCTGCCGGCCCGCAGCCCGAGTGTGCCGCGCAACTCGTTGTCGTCCCAGGCGAGCACCCCGCGCCCGCGCACGCTGCCCACCGTCGCCGCGGCGAGCACGGTCGCCGTGGTCTTGTGCACCCCGCCCTTCGGGTTGGCGAAGGCGACCACCCGTGGACCGCCCAGCTCGCGGCGGAGCACCCCGGCGGCCCGCTCCAGCCCGTTGTCCGACTCAGGGGCGCGCCACTCGACCCGGGCCCGCTCGACCCGCACCCGGTAGCTGTCGGCGGCCGGCGGAGCCGGGTAGGTCGGGGCGGGCAGGGCCGGCGGAGCCGGGTAG
>NZ_JBLROA010000133.1:0-5678 GCF_047921505.1 Micromonospora sp. SL1-18
ACGGCTCGCTCACGCTGGGTCAGCCCGCTCAGCGGCGCGCAGGTCACCCAGCAGCTCGGCCTGATTGGTCAACACCTCGGTCAGGATCCGCCGTGCCACCGCCAGCAACTCCGCCACCTGCGGGCTGACCAGCGAGTAGTACACGGTCGAACCATCCTTGCGAGTCACCACCAGGTTCGCCCGGCGCAGCACCGCCAACTGTTGCGACAGGTGCGCCGCCTCGATGCCCACCTGCGGCAGCAGCTCCGACACCGCATGCTCTCGCTCCGCGAGAAGTTCCAGCACTCGAATCCGGGCCGGATGCCCCAACGTTTTGAAAAACTCGGCCTTGGCCTGATACAGCGGCGTGCTCACGGGCCCACCCCTTTCTGGGGAGACACGCTACGGTCCGCTTGATAGCCGAGGCGCGCCACCTACCGACGGATGGAAACTGCGCCGAACGTTCGGCCGCGACCGCCCCCGCCGTAGCCGGCGCGATCTGATCGTCGAACAGCTGAGGCAGCAGCCGAGTGGCACCAGCCCGGCAATCACGTCGCCGGCGGCCAGCCTCCGGCCTAAGCCGGCTTCCCATCCTGACGGTCTGCAACGATGTTGAATCTCATGACTTGCTAAAGTTGGCAAGTCATAGGCGTCGGGAAGCCGATCGCCCACAGACGTTGGTGAACCTGGTTCGGCCCGTCCCGAAAGTCGACCAGCTGCAGCCCCGCCGACGGAGGCGCGCCGAGCGTGGCTTCCTCGCCAAGCGGACGGCCCACTGACCCGGCATGGCCCGCCGGCCCATCTCTCGTACGGCGGGCCATGCCGTTCAAGTTCAACTAATGCTTGTACCTGGCAGCCGGGCCGCACCCTGCGAGAGTCTGAACAGCCACAAGAGGACGACCCGCAGCACAGCGGTCAGGCCGGCGCGATCGCCGGCGCGCTGCAACTCACGGGCGCGACTGACCACGATGCCGAGCCGGTCGCCGTAGGCGGGCCACAGTGGAGCCTGCTGGCGAAGGCGCACCGCGAGCGCAGCCAGCTTCGCGGCGACTCTACAATCCTCGACCTGCAGGGCCTCAAGGTCGGGTAGCAGGCCGACCCGTACCGCCAGATAGGCGTTCCACGCCGCATGCCGGGCCGGATCCATCTCCGCGTTGGCCTTTCTCGCGCAGCTCCGCCGCTGTCACGGATGCCCAGCGGGGTCGAGCACGTCCTGCTTGTCGATGGCCAGGACGCCGGTGCGACGCAGATGGGCGCGCGCCGCGTCGATCGCTCCGGCGGTGCCGGGGAAGACGCGACCAGCAGCTCGTAGCCGATCGAGCACGCCGACCGCGTCGAGGATCTTCACTTGGTCCGCGCGGACACCGGAGACGAAGACGGCGATGTCACGGGGCTCGAGACGCTCGATCGCATCGCGTAACACGAGCGCGCCGGAGCCATCGATCGTCGACACCCTGGACATCCGCAGGATGATCACCCGCACATCCGCCACCTCGGACAGTTCCAGCAGAAACCGGTGGGCGGCCGCGAAGAACAACGGCCCGTCGAAGCGATAGGCCACAATGTGCTCTCTGAGCAGGGCGGCCTCCTCGAGGTGATGGTCAGCGATGTCGAGCGGGACCTCTTCCAGTCGAGCCGCACCCGCGATCTTGCGGATAGCCAACGCGGCGGCGACGAGCAGGCCGATCCCGACGGCGGCGACCAAGTCCAAGGCAAGGGTGGCTACCGCGGTCAGCGCCATGATGAGCGCGTCGGAGCGGGTTGCGCGGGCCAGGGCGGCCAGCGAGCCCACCTCGACCATTCGCACAGCCGTGGCCAGCAGCACCCCGGCCAGCGCGGCAACCGGAATGTATGCCACCAGCGGAGCGGCTGCCAGCATGATCATCGCCAGGGCAGCCGCGTGGGTCAGCGAAGCGAGTCGCGACTGGGCGCCGGAGCGGACGTTGACTGCCGTACGGGCGATCGCCGCCGTCGCCGGTACGCCGCCGAAGAGCGGGGTCACCAGGTTCGCCAAACCTTGACCGAACAGTTCCCGATCCGGGTCGTGGCGCTGGTTCACCGTCATCCCGTCGGCGACAGTCGCCGACAGGAGACTCTCCAGGGCGGCCAGGGCGGCGACCGCGAGCGCCGAGGTGAACAGGGTCGGCACGACCCTCAGGTCCAGGAAGCCCAGCGACGGGCTGGGAAGGGTGGCGGGCAGGGCGCCGATGCGGCCGACATCGAGCGACAGCAGCTGCGCCACCACGGTAGCCGCAGCCACCATGATCAGCGAGAACGGCACCGTGGGCCGCCAACGCGCACCGGCCAGCATCACCGCTGCCACCCCGAGCGCCACGATCAGCGCGGGCCAGGCCGGATGGCCGACGAACTCGACCAGCGCCCGCCAGGCCACCACGGTGACGTTCTCGCCATCCGGGCTCGGCACACCCAGCGCGGCGGGCACCTGCTGCAGGAAGATCACTGCGGCGATGCCCACGGTGAAGCCCTCCACCACCGGCGCCGGAACGTAACGCACGTACCGCCCGGCGCGGAGCAGGGCCAGTGCCAGCAAGATCAGGCCCGCCATCAGCCCGACCGTGAGCACACCGCCTGGCCCATAGCGCGCCACGATCGGCACCAGCACGACCGTCATTGCCCCGGTTGGCCCCGACACCTGCAGGTTTGACCCGCCGAACAACGCGGCGAGGGTGCCGGCCACAACCGCCGTTATCAGGCCGGCGGACGCCCCCAGACCGGACGACACTCCGAACCCCAGCGCCAACGGCAGCGCCACCACCGCAACTGTGAGCCCAGCGAGCAGGTCGCGGCGGGGCTGCCTGCGCATCGCCGCGACATCCGCCCGCCCGGGCAGAAGACCGGCCGCCTGGCGCCAGGCCAGCCGGGCGACGGCGGCAGCACTCACCGAGGGACCGACAGCGACGTGTCGTCAGCGTCGACCTGGTCCCCGCGGAGGCTCTCGAGCAGTTCCGCCTGGCCCGTCAGCATCTCGGTGAGGAAACGACGAGCCGCCCGCATGAGATCCGCCACGTCCGGTCCCGCGAGGGCGTAGATGACCGCCGACCCGTCCCGCCTCGACGTCACGATCCCCGCCCGACGCAACACGGAAAGCTGCTGAGACAGGCTCGACGCCTCGATGTCAACGTCAGCCAGCAGGTCCCGCACTGTCATCGGCCCGTCACCGAGCAGCTCCAGCACCCGGATACGCACCGGGTGCCCGAGCGTGCGGAAGAACTCCGCCTTCCTCTCGTACAGCGGCAGCGCCACACGTCCCCCTAACCGACTGACAGTATGGGCAATTGAAGACCTCTTCATATTGCCAAACCTGTTGGCCCTGGCCGGAGTGATCCGCACCACCCTCGCCGACAACCCATGCACCTGACCGTTGCCAGCGATCGGCCACGGCTTGATCGCTCCGATGGCAGTAGAGTGCTCTCCTACCTGGATGTGATCTTCCCGGTGCGCGGAGTCGTGCCCGGCGACCGTGACAGGAACGAAGCGCAGTGACGACCAAAATCGCGTACGACGTCGACGACAGCCGCCAGCTGGTGGCCCGCGGCCAGGTCCACAGGCAGAAGATCCCGTCGTCCGCGCTGCTCGGCGGCTGATCCGCGATGCAAGACCTGGTGGTCAACCTCGTCGCCAGCGTGCTCTCCGGGACCGCAGTCTGGGCCGGGCAACGGCTGCTTCGGTACCAGCGACGAGCCCGGATGCGTGCCTTCTTCGGGATCCACCCGGGAACGGTGTGCCTGCTGCTGCTCGGCCGGCACTTCTCGTCTCCACACGAGCTGAGCGTGCACCGGCGGGACGTCGCCGCCGCCGTCGCGGTAACACGATTATCAGCGACTGCGGTGGCCGAGCCGACGTGGCGCTCGCCGAAACAGCACCGCAACATTTGGGGCAGCAGACCGAGTTCTGCGTAGGCGGCCCGACCACCAATTCCCGAAGCCGGGTCCACCTGCGCGCGTTTCTGCCCGGAGTCCACATCGCCGCGGACGTCGACGCCGGTACCGCCGAGTTCCGGGTGGGCGGAAGCGAGTACGTTCGGGAACCCGGGCGGCTGGAGTACGCCCTTGTCGCGCGGGTAACGGGCCGGGCCGCTGGACGGCCGGTGTTCCTTGTCGTCGGCCAGACCTCGCAGGCGAACCTGGCCGCGGCCCGCATGCTGGCCAGGGAACACCGGCGGCTCGCCCGCCAGTATGGAAACGACCGCGACTTCTGCCTGGTGCTGCGGATACTCGAACCGGACAGTTATGGCTCGGACCTCGCCGAGGTCGTGTCGGACGTGACAGCGGCCGCACTACGATTCGATCCGCCACCCCCGCGGCAGCCGAGCCTCGGGCCGCCGACCGACCCTGACGTGCTGCCCACCCCACAACAGAACACGGATCCAGCAGGCGAGCAGCCCGCGAGTGGCTAGTGCGGTGTCCACTAACGGTATGTGGATGCGCGGAAGCGCGGTCAGCCACCGCGGAATGCTCGGGTGTGGACTGGAGATGCCCTGCCAGCTCAGCCGGGCCAGGTGACCGCGTCACCATTGCAACCGGATCTCGGTCGGCTCCCGATCGCTGCGCAGCCCCTTCCATGACGGGTGCCGCAGCCGGCGGTCCGGGGTCCAGGACCGGAAGGTGACATCCCCGACCAGGACCGGCTCGACCCACACGGCGTGGCGGGCGCGTTCGCGCGGCACCGGCGAGTCGAACGGCGGGTCCGGTCGGCGCAGTGGCTTCAGGCGTTGCTGCAGGTCGCGCAGGACGGCCTGGGTGAAGCCGGTGCCGACGTGCCCGACGTAGCACAACCTGTCGTGCGCGCCGTACATACCGAGCAGCAGGGAACCGATCGTGCCGGCACGCCGGCCGGTGCCCCGTTTCCAACCGCCCACGATGACCTCGACGGTGTCGTTGAGCGGCACCTTCACCCATGCCGGCGCCCGGCGGCCCGGCTGGTACGGCGACCGGAGCTGCTTCGCGACGACTCCCTCCAGGCCGAGTTCAGCCGCCGCCGTGGCCAGATCCCGGCCGGCCTCGCCGGTCCAGTAGGGCGGGGTGTCGACGCTGTCGCCGCTGAGCCCCAGTTCCTCCAGCGCCGCGCGACGCTCGCTGTACGGCAGGGGCGTGAGGTCCCGCCCGTCGAGGTGCAGCAGATCGAACAGGTACAGCCGTACCGGAGTGGCGGCGACCAGCGCGGCGGCCGGTGCCCGGACGTGCATCCGGTGCTGCAGCGCCGAGAAGCTGGGTCGCCCGTTGCCGTCGAGCGCCACGATCTCCCCGTCGAGCACCGCCCGCCGCCCGGCCAGCAGGCGCGCGAGCTCACCCAGCTCCGGATACGCTCGGGTGACGTCCCGGTCGTTGCGGCTGAGCAGCCGGAACCCGTTGTCGACGTAGGCGATCGCGCGGACACCGTCCCACTTGAACTCGTAGCCCCAGCCGGGTTCGGTGGGCAGCGCGCCGCTGGAGGCGAGCATCGGTGGCACGAGCTTCGGCATCCTGGCACCCATGCCTTCGATCATCGTCAGGCTCACCCCGGACCGCGCCGGTTTCCGGCCTTTCGCCCAAGATTGTGAAGTTATGGGCTGACCGATGTGGTCAAGTGGTTGATGGTGATGCTTTGCTTGGTGGGTGCGCCGGCCGCCGCGCAGGGTTGGCAACAGATCCGGGTTTTATCGGCAATCATAGTCGGACATTTCCATGTACTATGGGGGT
>NZ_JBLROA010000134.1:0-5642 GCF_047921505.1 Micromonospora sp. SL1-18
AGTACACCACCACCCTGCGTCGGGCGGCGTCGAAGCCAGGCTGCAGCACCCTGCGCACATCGGAGTCGTCGAAGTACCGCTGCCCAGACGGCAGACGGCGGGCCACAATCCGCCCTTCCGCCTCCCACCGACGCACCGTCCTCACCGAACGACCAATCCGCGTAGCGAACTCGCCGATCCGAAAAACACCGCCCACGACGATCGATAATAGACAGTTCTGGCCGAAAAAGCGACCACTAGTCGCTCCTCCATCGACACGACCGCCCGCATCGCCAGAAGTGGATGCGGAGTGGCTTGCCGAATGGGCGGGGTAGTACCGGCATCGGTACGGGACGGGGACGTGGACAGGCGGGCAGGGCAGCAGGAACAGCGGACGGACAACCTGTTCACCGGATCGCCAGGTCAGCGTCGCCACCACGCGCCCGGACCGCCACCGGCCAGCGCTTGACGCCTCCGAGCGTTAGTCTGCCCGGCGTGTCCGACGCCGTGGTCGCGTACTACCGTCAATTCCTCAACGAACGCTCCTGGTACGCCGAAGGGCTGAGCTGGACGGTGATCCAGCCGGCGAGCGTGCCGGTTACGGAGGACATCGTCCTACGACGGCTGCGCGGCAAGCGAGTCGACCTGACCGAGATCCACTTTCCGCACGCAACAACTCCCGACCCGCGATGCCCGATGAGTCGAAGGTGGCGTACCTGACCCAGGTCGGCCCGGCCGTGGTGATGTTCCAGCCCAACGGCTTCGAGGGCGCCCGTCGGGAGGTCCTGCGCTGGCTCAGCGACGGCGTCCGCGTGCACAACGTCGACTGGACCATCAACGGCAACGGCGGCATCAGTTACGCCGTCTACGGCAAGGTCCTGGCGTGGGTGGACAAGAACGACCCCGGGCGGCGCCATGGTGAGCAGCCGGACGTCCTCGACAACGACCTGGACGGACTGCGTGAAGCACGCCGCCGTTGGGACGCCGGCGACCTGGCAGGTGCTGACTTCGACGCTGAGGCGATGGCGCTCGTCGAGCGGCGCACCGGCGTCCGGCTCGACGTCGGCTGGGTCGACGCCTTCGAGGAGCTTGGCGAGGCTGTGATGATCGGCGACATTCCGAGCGACCCGACGCCGCCGGGCCGGCTCGGGTACAAGGACCCCGACCTGGATGCCCGGATGCGGAGTGCGTCAGAGCCGACGCGCCGCGCCGCCCTCACGTTGGCCGCACGAGCCCTTGCCGGCCGGTTCACCTTCAATGATCCCGAGGCAGTGGCATCGACGGTGGACTCGATCGAGCGAGGCGTGCTACTCGCCCCAGAGATGCGTACACGGATGTTCCGGTCGCAGGCCACTGGCGATGGAGACGCTCGCTCGGCCGTTCATGGGCTCTACGCCGCAACCGCCGCGCCGGGCCAGCACGGGGACGAACCGCTCGACCTGCTCAACGCGGCCACGTACGCGATTCCCGACGAATGGCCCCGCCTGCGCCAGACAATCGACGGGCTGCTGCGCGGCTGACGGTACGGCTCCTGATGAGCCGTACCGTGAAACGTCACGACGGCGTCATGGGCAGCAGTCCGCCGAGTACCGCCGGAATCTCACACAATCCCTGACTACAACCGACGGAAGATGTCCGCTCATCGCACGACCGGACGCTGGCGACCGGTGCCGACATCGCCCTCGGTGACGAGCGCGTCGCGGCATGACAGTCGCCCGTGAGAGAGTTGCTGTCATGGCAGCTGAAGCGACTCCGGGCCGCGAGGTTGTACCCGAGACGGGTCGCCTGCTGCTCAGACCTTGGCGGGTAGCCGAGGCTGTCGTCCAGCGTGAGCTGTGGACCGAACGTGATCCACGAGTGCCGCCGCACCGACGAATCGACGCGGATGGACACCCCACGGTCGCGGAGCTCGAGGATTCGATCCGCACCAACCAGCTATGGTCGATCGGGTTGCTGGCGGTCGAGCGGAAGGCCGCTCGTGACGTCATCGGCTACTGCGGGCTGGTCGACAGCGGACGAGGATCGGAAGGGGAACCGGAACTGGCGTTCGAGCTGCTACGCCGAGTCTGGCGTCAGGGATACGCGACTGAGGCCTCGTTGGCGGTTCTGGACTGGGCGAGATCGTCCGGGTACGAACGTCTGTGGGCCACGGTCTGGGAGTGGAACACCGCTTCTCGCCGTGTACTGGCCAAGGTCGGGTTCACCGAGACCGAGCGGAAGGAAGTGGATCCGGTCTACGGGACCACCCTGTTCACCACGAGACGGCTCTGACACATCCGATGTTTGGCCTTGAGGGCGGCTCCGGGAAGCGACGGTCGGCGTCAGCTGCCGCTGTTCGGCATGTCCGGATGTCCAGTTCGAGGTGTTCCGGCCCCGCGATCATGCGAGCTAGCCGATGGCGGGCGGATTGGCCGAACAGCGGGCACGCCGCGACGGGCTGCAGGTTCTCGCGCTTCATGTCGCCGTTGAGGGATCTGAGCAGGGCGACGAATTCGGTTTCTCAGGTTGCTGTCGCGGCCCTACTCTCAAGATCGTGTCGCTTTCTTGAAGCGCGTTTCGGCGTACGGGTTCCGGTATCAAGTCAGCATGCGCTGCAATAGGGGAGATCCACGTGTTCGTGAGCCTTTTCCAAAGAAGCCCCCGGAGGCCGGGCGCTGTCTCGCGAGCGAGGAGGACTCAGCGGGTGGTAACCGGCCCGGAGGGCGGCCGCCAATCCCGCCTGATCAACCCGAACACCCACGAGTCCGATACCTCGCCGTTCACGACGCAGTCTTCCCGCAATGTCCCTTCACGCAGGAATCCGATCTTCTCCAGGACGCGGGCAGATGCCACGTTGCGCGTATCGGTCTCGGCCTGGACTCGATTCAAGTCCAGCGTGTCGAATGCCCACTGCAGCAAGGCGCGCGCGGCCTCCGTCGCGTAGCCGTGACCCCATGCCGCATCGTCGAGGCAGTAGCCCAACGACGCGCTGCGGTAGTCCGGGTTCCACCGGGTCAGACTGCACCAGCCGATGAAGGCCCCGTCGGAAACACGGTCCATGGCCAGCCGCGCCCCGGTGCCTTCGTCCGCCATCTGCCGGCAGGCCGCGATGAAGCGCTCGGCGCGCGCACGTTCGCTCCACGGCGGCGCGTCCCAATAGCGCAGCACGTAGGCGCTGCTGTGCAGCGCGAAGAGGGCGTCCGAGTCCGCGTCGGTGAAGGGGCGCAGTCGCAGGCGAGCGGTGTGCAGTGTGGGGGTGGGCAGGGACATGCGTGCCATCTTGCCTCGTCATGAGGAGCGGCCAGACAACCGAACACGCGATACCGGTCCTCATAACCAGGTTCTCCAAGGGCGGGCGGAAAAATGCCCGCCCATCGGCAGGTCCGGTTGCTCACCGACGAAGGTCAGCGCCCGGACTGCGGCAAATGAGGATGCCTGCGCTCATCGGGGAGGACTGGCCACCTCGTCCGCAAGGTTGAACGTGGCACCGCATACGGGACAGCTCACCCGACCAAACAAGTAGGTGAGTGCGGTACGCCACCGACTCGTGGCCCAGCCGCAACGCCTCGGCGTGCAGGCGCGTGGCCAGGGTCTGCACGTCACGGAGGCTGACGCCGGCGTCGAGCATGGTGGTGACGAAGGTGTGGCGCAGCATGTGGGGGTGCATCCTCGGCATCCGGATCCCCGCGCTGCCCGCGAGTTGCTTGGGCCGGCGCGTCGCGGCGTGCCGGTCCGTCCGCACCCCAAGAATGTTGCGCAGCATCGGACCGCTGTCGCGGCCATCGACGGCGCGGTCGAGGGCTCTGGCGACGGCGGGTGGAAGCGGGACGAGTACGACCTTGCCGCCCTGGCCGCGTACACGGAGAACGCGGTGTCCGTGTTCCTCACCGAGGTCACCGATGTTGGTGCCGCAGGCTTCGAAGATCCGCAGGCCGAGGAGTCCGAGCATGGCGATCAGAGCCAAGTTCGCGGGCTCATGACCGACAGCACTGCCATGAGGAGGTGTCAGCCGTGTTCCCGGCCGGGGAGAGGATCGCCGCGAAGGAATGCCTCGTACGCCGGGCGGACGTCGTCATCAATCTGGGGCCGGATGCCGCTGTAGCGCGTGTCAGCGCGGTCGCGGTGTGGTCCGGAGAGCCAGTACTCCTCGTCGGTATCGACGTCGTAGAAGTTGGCGTCGGACATGCCACGCTCGCGTCGGAGCGTTTTGCCATGCCAGTAAGCCGTCTGCCAGCTCTTGCTGAACCGTACGCGGCTGATCCACGCCGGCCCTTTGTCGGTGTCGTGGCCCGTCTTCAGCTGAACGAACATCACCCGATCCGCCATGGCGAACATGTTGACACTGAAGGCCTGACGATGCAGCTCCCAATTCGAGACCGCCCGAGCATGCTCTCATCGGCAGTGAGCGTGCGTCACTGCCTTCTTGAGAGGGCTTGGGCTGCCGGCCCGGCCAGCCGCGCGCCGACATACCTTGAGTTTGGCTGGCTGGAGGGCCGCCCGCGCCGCAAGGTCTGTGCCGGTCAGCCCGAGGTATGGGTCGACGCGGTGCTGCAGCAGCGCCCGGCCGGGTAGCGATGGCGCATTGCTGCCGCCCCTCAAGGATCGGCGTATGAGCGGGTGGTGTCATGGTGATCCATTGGTCAGCAAGAGCATCAGGATGTTGCCGCGGTGCAGGTAGGTGGCAGTGTCGTTCGGGCCGGCGTCGAAATAGGCGGCGTCTGACTGCGGCGGCTGGTCGCTGTAGTAGCCGGTGAGGTACATGAAGTCTGGGTGCACAGACCAGCACGACCAGCCTTCGCCGTCACCGACCGGCCTGTCGCGGTCCAGCCAGTTAAGGAACTCGTCGATGACCTTGTCGGCGTGTGCCGCGTCGAGGTGTCGCCGGTATGGGCTGAAGGCGGTGCGCAGCATCCACGACAAGCGGGCACGGAATCCTGCCATGCCCAGCTCGGTCAGCTTGAGGATGGTTGCGCGGGGAACCAGTGGGCCGGATTGCAGATTGTCCCAATGCCGGGCGCGGTCGGCGGTGCGCATCATGTCCGGGAACAGTGGGCCGTGGACGAACGCCTCCAGCACCGACAGCCGGTTGCCGGGGGTGATCGGTTCGTCGGCGCGTGCTTTGAGTAGCAGGGTGTTGCTGTTCATCACCTCGTCAACTGCGGTCAGCAACGCATCGACCGCAGGGGCATCAACATCGTGTAACAGTGAACGCACCAGCCCACCTAAGAGCGACCGGCAATAGGGTCGTGAGTTCGGTCAGAAGATCAGATCGGGGCAGCAAGCGGGCACAGGCATCAACGATCATGTGAGTTCTCTACGCTCCGTGATCGACAAAGGATGCCCGTGCCCGCGATCCCATCATCCCTGCTGGAGCCCGTGTGGGTCCAGTTCGACGCGCTGCTGCCCGAGCGGCCGGAGTTCGACCCGACGCACCCGCTGGGCTGCCACCGGCGGCGGGTGCCCAACCGGGTCGTGTTCGCCCACGTCGTCGACGCCCTGGTCCACGGCTCCGGATACGAACGCATCGCCACCGGGGTGTGCTCGGACCGCACCATCCGCCGGCGCCTGCACGCCTGGGCCGAGGCAGGGCTGGGCGAACAGCTCCACGCCCTCGCCCTGGCCGCCTACGACCACATGATCGGCCTGGACCTGGCCGACGTCAGCGTCGACGGGGCCATCACGAA
>NZ_JBLROA010000135.1:0-5562 GCF_047921505.1 Micromonospora sp. SL1-18
GCCGGGACGTGGTCCGCACGATGCGTTGGACGCCCTCGCGGTCGGGATCGAGCGGAGGAAGGTGAACTGGGTGCTCGACGCGGATATCCGCGACTTCTTCGGCCAGCTTGATCGGGTTTGGCTGCGGAAGTTTCTGGAGCACCGGATCGCGGACAAGCGGGTCCTGCGGCTGGTCGACAAGTGGCTGGCCGCGGGAGTGATCGAGAACGGGAGTTGGTCGGCGACGGAGCAAGGGTCACCGCAGGGGGCATCGGCATCACCGCTGCTCGCTAACGTGTACCTGCATCACGTCCTCGACCTGTGGGTCGACTGGTGGAGACGCCGCCACGCGCACGGCGATGTGATCATCGTGCGGTTCGCGGACGACTTCATCGTCGGGTTCGAGCATGAACAGGATGCGCGGCGGTTCCTGACCGAGCTTCGCGAGCGGTTCGCGCGGTTCGGGCTGGAGCTTCACCCGGACAAGACCCGGCTGATCGAGTTCGGCCGGCACGCCGTTGGACGACGACGTAAGCGGGGTCTGGGCAAGCCGGAGACCTTCGACTTCCTCGGCTTCACGCACATCTGCGCGGTGTCCGAGAGCGGGCGGTTCTGGCTCAAGCGCATCACGGTCTCGAAACGGATGCGGGCGAAGCTGAAGATGGTCAACGAGCAGCTCAAGCGTCGCCGGCATCAGCCCATCCCGGTGCAGGGGCAGTGGCTGGCCAGCGTGGTGCGAGGCCACGCGGCCTACTATGCAGTGCCCGGCAACACCGACGCGGTGTCGACCTTCCAATACCAGGTGACCCGACACTGGTTCAAGGCGTTGCGGCGTCGTAGCCAGCGCACACGGATGACCTGGGCGCGGATGGGCCGGATCGCGGCTCGATGGATACCCAAGGTTCGCACGATGCATCCCTTCCCGGCGGCGCGCTTCGCTGCCAGGACCTGAGGCAGGAGCCCCGTGCGGTAGTTCCGCATGCGGGGATCTGTGCGGGGGGCCGCCCGTGAGGGCGGTCCCTACCGCGACTCCCTCCGGACGCTTGCCCGCTCGGCTGTGGGGCCGGGTGGGGGAGGGTGCCCTGCGTCGCCTGGGCGCGGGGCGTGAGGTCTGGGGCCGGGTGGGGCTGGTCTTCGACCGGTCCCACCGGCTGGCCTTGCAGGTGGCAGGGGTGACGACGGCGGTGGCTTCGAGCGTGCCCACAACCGAACGGATCATCATGGCGCCGGTGGTGCGGTCGGTGACGGTCTTAGTCTGGTGGGTGAGGCCGCGGGCGGCGATGCGGCGCCATGCTCCGTTGTCGCGGTCGCCTTGCCATCGGCAGGACTGGTTGGGGCAGATGGCCCATTTCCAGCCCGCCTCGGTCGGCCGGTCGGGGGCCTTGCGGTGCCGCAGCGGGGTCAAACATTGCGGACAGTGTTTGGAAGTGTTCCGGGCGGGGACGGGGACCACGGCGATACCAGTCTCGGCGGCGAGGTGCCGCATCCGGTCGACGATCTTTCCGCGTACCTGCTGCGACAGGCGCGTGTTCAGGGTGACGCCCATGCCCTTGGCTTCCATCGACCGCAGGTCTTCCACATAGATCACCGTCGCAGCGGCGGCGATCGCCTGGTCCACAGCCCAGCGGGCGGCAGCCCACGCGAGCGCGTCGTTCAAGTTCTGGCGGCGGGCGGACACATGCTGGATCTCGTCGCGCAGCAGTTCGTGTTTCGCGATCAGGTGCTCGTCGGGGCGGCCGTCGATCAGCCGCACGTACTGGTCGGCCTTGGCGTGCAGTCGCTCTGACAGGCGCCGCAGCCGGTGCTGCTTGGCGAGGACACCGGCGGCCCGGAACTGAGCACCAGCCCCGAGGGAGGTGATCCGGCCGTCCTTCTGCAGTTGCAAGGCTCCCGCGCTGAGGAGGGTGTTGAGGCCCCAGTCCACGCCGAGCGCCACCGTGTGACCGGTGCGCCGGGCCTTCGGCACCGGGTGCGTGTACGCGACATCGGCGCGCACCTGCCGTCCGGTCATCCGGAGGGTGGGCAGGTGCACCACCGCGCCCGCAGGGACCGTGGGCGGCAACGTGATCGGACAGGCGACCCACGTCCAGTCCCGGTACGCTCGCGGATCCGGTCGGGTGGGCAGCTGTAGGCGCAGCAGTGCCCTGGCCGGGTCGGTGTCGCTGCGTTCGATGGTGGCCTGCTGCCGGTCACACGCCGCCAGCAGCAGCATCCGCGGGACCTTCGGGGTGCCTTCGAGCTCAAACACGTCCACCGGCAGCCGACCGTTAGCGTTGCCGAACGTGGCGGCCTGCCTGGTGCGGCCCTTGATGACGCTCGACGGCAGATGCTCCCCGCCAGGGATTGCCGTGCGTACCTGCTCCCACTCCTGCGGGGTGCGCTTGCCTGGATCTGCTGGCCAGGTGGACAGGACCGCGGCGGTCAGGTCAGCACGCCACTTCACCGACCGCAGCGCGCGCCCCGCCTGCTCCTGAGCCATACGCACGATCCGGTCATTAACCTTCACACTCGCAGGCGGGGTGGCGGTCCAGCCCAGGCGCCGCAGCGCCATCCACGCGTTCGACGGCAGCCTGCGGCCACCAGCGTCCATGCCGGAGGCGAGCACATCAACATCGCCCGCGGTCCAACGCTCAACCAGCAGCACAGAGACCATCCCCGCCACCAGATCAGCGCACCAGCCCACACGTTCCGCGAGCACGGCCGGGGAGAGGATCTCGTCGGACTTCTCGTCGACCCCTGTCCGCAGCAGGGCGGGGGCACACGCGGTGCGTGAGGTCTCGCCTTCAGGCAGGGGAAGCTTCCGGCTCACCGGCCACCAGCCTGGCATTGCCCGGACTCGGCCAGCAGGCGGCGCCGGTTCTCTGCCGACCGCATCCCATACAAGCGCCCGGCGAGCGTCGTCACGAGGGAAACGAAGTCTTCCAGGAGTTCCCGCCCGCCGCACTTTGTCGAGTGCAGCACGTCGAGGGTGGCCCCGTGGACGGCGAGCAGCTGCTTGAGCCAGCCGACACCGAACCGGGCCAGCCGGTCCTCATGCGTGACACGCACCACGGTGACACTTCCGTCGGCGACGGCTCGCAGCAGCGCGTTGAGGCCGGGCCGGTCCTCCCGCAGACCCGAGGACCGGTCACGGAACACCTTCACGATCTCACCGGCGGCGGTTGCCCGAAGCTCGCGCTCCTGAGCTTCCAGCGAGGACTCCTGCCCGCTGGAGCCGGACACACGCACGTACAGGCCCTCCAAACGAACACGCACACCACCGCCGGAGACCTTCATCGCCTCGACATCAACCGAGGAAAACCGCCGCTCACGGCCCACCCACGTCACCGGAATCTTCCCCGAATCAGCCCACAAACGAAGCGTCACCGGGTGAACACCCAAACGTTGCGCAGCCTTCGCCAGTCGAAGAAGTTCCACCCGGACATGTTATGTCCATTGAGGATTCATAACCAAATTCGTGAGCCTGCACCTGCTCTGGCGCGGCCGGCGCTACCTGCTCCGCGATCCCGACCGGGTGCTCGCCGCGCTGGCCGCCACGCGGGCCCGGGCGGTGCCGGTGGCCCCGGCGCTGCTCAACACCGTGCCGGCCGGCGCCGACCTGGCCCTGCCCCCGGTACGCCATCTCGGCGAACCCTCCGACCAGGTCACCGGCGCCACCGTCGGCGACGTCTACCTGGTCCGCAACTCCGGCGGTGGCCGCCAGTACGCGGTGGCCGAGCGGGACGGCCTGGCCGGCATCACCGAACTCCAGGCGGCGCTGCTGCTCGCCCGTACCGGACAGGGCGACCCGAAGCCGGTCACCCTCGGGCGCTTCGCCGCCCTGCCCAAGCTTCCCGACCGGACGCCTACCGGGCCGGCCGCCCCGCCGGCCGTGCCGCCCCGGCTGGCCACCGTGGACGGCGGCGCGCTCTGCGTCCGGGTCGGCGACGACACCGGCGTACCCGACGTCCGGATGGGCGTCCGGCCGCCGGACCTTTCCGCCGCGGCGCGGCCGGCGGCCGGCCGGGGCGGGCTCGTCGACCAGGTGGTGGTCGAACCGGGGCGGGGCGCGGTGGTCGAGGCCGTGCCGGCGCCCGGCGCCTCCGGGGGCGCGATCTGCGTCGTCACCGACCTCGGCTGGCGGTACGTGCTCACCGGCCCCGACGTGCTCGGCATGCTCGGCTACGCCGGCGTCCGCCCGGTGCGGCTGCCGGCGAGCCTGGTCAGCCTGGTTCCGGCCGGCAGCCCGCTCGATCCGGCCGCCGCCCGGACGGTCGCCGCCCCGGCCTGAACCTGTTCTCGAACCTGTTCTCGATCCGGAAGCGGACGCCGGCCGGCAGGCCGGGGCGTGCAGATCAGTTGACGGGTTTGCGCAGTACCGTCACCGCGAAGTCGGCGTCGTCCCGCCACGGGCGCAGGTCCCAGGTGGCGAAGCGGTGCTCCAGGCGGAACCCCGCCGCCACCGCGTCGGCGTCGAACTCGGTGAGCGGGTAGCCCCGGTCGGTGCCGAAGCCGACCACCAGGATCCCGTCCGGGCGGAGGTGCGCGGCGATCCGGGCCAGCACCGCCCGTTCGGTGTTCGGGGCGACGAACGTCAGCACGTTGCCGGCGCACACGGCGGCGTCGAACGGCTCCGGCTCGCCCTGGGCGGCCAGGTCCAGCTCGGCCAGGTCGGCGACCAGCCAGCGCGGACCGGGGTGGTCGGCGCCGGCGGCCTCGATCAGGGCCGGATCGGCGTCCACCCCGACCACGCGGTGGCCGCGGGCGGCGAGTTCGGCACCGATCCGGCCGGTGCCGCTGCCGGCGTCCAGGATCCGGGCGCCCGGCGGAACCAGCGCGTCCAGCAACCGCGCCTCGCCGGCCAGGTCCGCCCCCTCGGCGGCGAGACGTCGGAACCGGTCAATGTACCACTGCGAGTGCCCCGGCTTGGTGTCGGTCACCCAACGGGTCGGCTTACCCATTCCGCCACCGTAATCGGAGCTCTACCGTTCGGTCCGACCGGGTGGGCCGGTACCCTGCGGCCCATGGGGGGCGTACGGGTTCGGGCCATGCGTCCCGGGGACGCGGAGCGGGTGCTGGCCATCTACCAGCAGGGCCTCGACGGCGGCGACGCCAGCTTCGAGACGGCCGCGCCGGCGTGGTCCGCGTTCGACGCGGCGAGGCTGCCCGCGCATCGTTTCGTGGCGGTGGACGCCCTCGACCGGGTACTCGGCTGGGTCGCCGTGTCGCCGACCTCGACCCGGGCGGTCTACGCCGGGGTGGTCGAGCACTCGGTCTACGTCGACCCCGAGGCGCGGGGGCGGGGCCTGGGCCGTCTGCTGCTCGGCGCGTTGGTCGCCTCGACCGACGCGGTCGGCGTCTGGACCATCCAGTCTGGGATCTTCCCGGAGAACACCGCCAGCCTGGCCCTGCACGCCCGGGCCGGGTTCCGGGTCATCGGCGTCCGCGAGCGGGTCGCCCGGCAGCACGATCGCTGGCGGGATGTCGTCCTCCTCGAACGGCGCAGCCCGGTCGTCGGCTGACGGCACGGGTGGCAGGTCCCTGACGCGCCCGCGCTGGTGGCCGAGCACCACCGGGCGCACCCGCCGGCACGGTCCCGGCTGC
>NZ_JBLROA010000136.1:0-5432 GCF_047921505.1 Micromonospora sp. SL1-18
CGGGACGACCGCGAGGGCGGTTTCCGCCGGGAGGACAGCCGCTCGGGTGGCTTCCGAGGCGGCCGGGAGCCCGGCGGCCGGGAGCGTGGCGAGCGGGACGGGGAGCGCCGAGGCTACGGCGAGTCGCGCTGGACCGACCGCCGGCCGGAGGACCATGGCCCGCAGGGAGCGCGCCGGGACGACCGGCGCGAGCGCGTCGAGGCCGAGCGGGCCGTCGCGCCGTCGCTGCCCGACGAGGTGGTCGCCAGCGACCTCGATTCCACCGTCCGAGCCGAGCTGCTGTCGCTGGCCAAGCCGGTGGCGGAGACCGTCGCCCGGCACCTGGTCGCGACCGGTCTGCTGATCGACGACGATCCGGCGGAGGCGCTCGCGCACGCGCTGGCCGCTCGCCGGCTCGCCTCGCGGATCGCCGCCGTGCGGGAAGCGGTCGGGCTGGCCGCGTACCACGCCGGGGAGTGGCAGACCGCCATCGCCGAGCTGCGGACGTACCACCGGATGAGCGGGTCGCAGAGCCACCTGGCGGTGCTGGCCGACTGCGAGCGGGCACTGGGCCGCCCGGAGCGGGCGATCGACCTGTTCCGCGGCGCGGACCGGGAGAAGCTCGACCAGCCGGTCGCCGTCGAGCTGCTGATCGTCGCCGCCGGAGCGCGGGGCGACCTCGGGCAGAAGGACGCGGCCGTGGCGATGCTGCAGGTCCCCGAACTGACCACCGACTCGACGGAGCCGTGGGCGGCTCGGCTGCGTTACGCGTACGCGGACGCGCTGCTGGCCGCGGGCCGGCGCGAGGAGGGGCGGGAGTGGTTCTCCCGGGCCGCCGACGTGGACGCCGAGGGCGAGACCGATGCCGCCGAGCGGCTGCTCGAACTCGACGGCGTGGTCATCGAGGGCGACGACGAGGAGGACGAGGAGTTCGCGGCCGGCTCGGGCGCGCCGGGTGCCGTACCGGCCGATCCGGACGCCGATCTCACTGGTGCCGCCCTGCGCGACGATGAGGACGACGACCTCGACGGTGACGAGGACGACGACCTCGACGGTGACGCGGACGACGACCTCGATGACGAGGACGACGAGCTGGACGGTGACGTGGGCCCAGGGGCCGGCCGCCGGAACGAGCCCGTCGACGTCGGGGACCGCGACGACGCGCCGGGCGAGGCCGCGGACGCCGCGGGGGACCGGGACGACACGCCGGCCACCGCGGACGACGACGTTGCGCCGGGCCGCGGGGCGGAGACGGACGGCCGGTGACCGCGAGCGCCGGGGAACGGCTGGTCGACGGGTACGCCCTGGTCGTCTTCGACCTCGACGGGGTGATCTATCTGATCGACCGGCCGATCCCCGGCGCGGTCGAGGCGGTCGGCCGGCTGCACGCCGAGGGCCGGGCGGTCGCGTACGCCACCAACAACGCCTCGCGTCGTTCCAGCGAGGTGGCGGACCTGCTCACCGGCATGGGCGTGGCGGCCCGGCGGGAGGAGGTGCTCACCTCGGCCGCCGCCACCGCCGAGTTGCTGCGCGATCGCCTGCCGGCCGGGGCGCCGGTGCTGGTCGTCGGGGCGGAGGCGTTGCGGGCGGAGCTGCGGGCCGTCGGGCTGCGCCCGGTGTCGACGGTCGACGAGCAGCCCGCCGCCGTCGCCCAGGGCTACGGCCCGCAGGTCGGCTGGGTCGACCTGGCCGAGGCGTCCCTGGCGGTGCGGGCGGGCGCGCCCTGGTACGCGACCAACACCGACCGGACGCTACCCAGCCCGCGCGGCCCGCTGCCGGGCAACGGCTCCCTGGTCGCGGTGCTGCGTACCGCGTTGGGGCGGGACCCGGACGTGGTGGTGGGCAAGCCGGAGCCGGCGCTGTTCGCCACCGCCGCCCGTCGGGCCGGTGCGGGGCGGACCCTGGTGGTCGGCGACCGACTGGACACCGACATCGAGGGTGCGCGTCGGGCCGGCCTGGACAGCCTGCTGGTGCTCACCGGCGTCAGCGACGTACCCGAACTGCTGGCCGCCCCCGAGGCGCGCCGGCCGACGTACGTCTCCGTTGATCTGGCCGGGCTGTTCGACCCGGCGGCGGCGGTGCGGGTGCCGGGTACGCCTGATGCCGGCGGTTGGTCGGTGACCGTGGCCGACGGCGAGCTGGCCCTCGACGGCGCGGGACGCCCGCTCGACGCCCTCGCCGCGCTCTGCGCGGTGGCCTGGTCGGCGGCGGCCGATCCGCGGGTGCGGCCGGCTTCCGCGGCGGCGGCGGAGGCCCTCGCCACGCTGGGCGTGACCGGTTGATCGGACCGTCGCGGCCGGTCAGAGCAGCTTGCGCAGCTTCATCAGGTCGAACGGGTTCGCCTTGATGGACACCCGGCGGCCGGCCACCGCCCTTGCCAGTTCGAGCTGGCCGTGCACCAGCGCGACCAGGTCGTCGCTGCTGGTGCTGAGCGCGATCTGGGCCTTCGGGTCGTCGCCGTCGGTCAGGCCGACCAGCCGGCCCCCTTGGATGCGGCCCTGAAACGCGGTGTCCAGGTCGGTGATCCGGCAGGCCAGGGTGCGGTCCAGGTCGATCCGGCCCTGCGCCTCGGCGTGTCGGTCCAGCCGGGCGGCCAGGTCCTGCAACGCCTGCCGGCACTCGTCCACGCTGGCCACATCGTCTCCTCACCACGTGTCACGCCGCTCCCCGGAACCGTACCGCACTGGGGTGTCCGGGCGGCCCGGTAGCGTGACACCAGCACACTCGCCTCGCGGGAAGGACTCAGGCATGCAGGACGCGTGGCGCGCCTATCTCGAGCTGGCCATGGGCCTGACGGAGGCGCCCCGGAAGAAGGCCCAGGACGCCGTACGACGGGTGGTCGGCCAGGGCGGCGCGACGGCCGCCCAGCTCCAGGCGCTCGCCGAGGAGCTCGTCTCCACCGGTATGGCGAACCGGGAGGCGTTGACCAAGCTGGTCCGCTTCGAGGTGGACCGGGCGCTGGGCGCGGTCGGGCTGGCCACCGCCGACGAGGTCGCCGAGCTGACCCGCCGGGTGCGTGAGCTGGAACGGCAGCTGCGCGAGGCGACGATCGCCCCGGCCGCAGAGGCGGCGACACCCACCGCCGCCACCCCCACCTCCGGCGCCCCGGCGGCGTCGACCAGCCCGGTGCCCGCCCCGACGAAGACGGTCGCGAAGAAGACGGTGGCGAAGAAGACGGTGGCGAAGAAGACGGTGGCGAAGAAGGCGGCGGCGACGCCCGCGCGTACCTCGGCCGAGGAGTCGCCGGCAGCTCCGGCCCGGTCCGCGAAGAAGGCCGCCGCCCGCAAGCGGACCGGGGGTGCCGGGTCGTGACTGCCCCGTACCGTCCAGGGCCTCCGGCGGCCCCGCGCCCGGGGCCGCCGCCCGGTGGCCCACGCCCCGGGCCGCCGCCGGGAGTGCGGCCGGCATCCGCGCCGGTCGAGGACCTCGGCGAGGCCGCCCGGCACCCGGCGGTGGATGCCGCCGTGCAAGCCATGATCAACGCCGAGGCGCTCTCCCCGGCGGACCAGATCGCCCAGTACGAGGCGGCGTACGAGACGCTGCGCGAGACGCTGGCCAGCATCGACCAGACCTGACCGACCGGAGAGAGAACCACGCATGGCACGTCGCACCCGGCTGGATGCCGAACTCGTCCGCCGCGGTCTGGCCCGCTCCCGCGAGCAGGCGGCCGCGCTGGTGGAGGCCGGCCGCGTCCGGCTGCGCGGGGTGCCCGCCCGCAAACCCGCCGCGATGGTCGACCCCGCCGACCCGCTGCTGGTCACCGGCGAGGACCCCACCACGGAGTACGTATCCCGGGGCGGGCACAAGCTCGCGGGTGCGCTCGCCGCGTTCGCACCCGGCGGGCTGACCGTGGCCGGCCGGCGTTGCCTGGACGCCGGTGCCTCCACCGGCGGCTTCACCGACGTGCTGCTGCGCGCCAGCGCCGCCGAGGTGGTGGCGGTCGACGTCGGGTACGGCCAGTTGGCCTGGTCGTTGCGCAACGACGACCGGGTGCACGTCTTCGAGCGGACCAATGTACGTACCCTCACCCCGGAGGCCGTCGGCGGCGCGGTTGACCTCACGGTGGCCGACCTGTCGTTCATCTCGCTGCGGTTGGTGCTGCCGGCGCTGGCCGGCTGCACGAAGCCGGACGGCGACCTGGCGCTGATGGTCAAGCCGCAGTTCGAGGTGGGCAAGGAGCGGGTCGGCGCGGGCGGGGTGGTCCGCGACCCGGCGGTGCGCGCCGAGGCGGTGCTCGACGTGGCCGCCGGGGCGGCGCAGCTCGGCCTGGGGCTGGCCGACGTGGCCGCCAGCCCGCTGCCCGGGCCGAGCGGCAACGTCGAGTTCTTCGTATGGTTACGCCGGGACGCGCCCGTCGCGGACCCCGAGCGGGTACGCGCGGTGGTGGCCGCCGGCCCACAGGGCTTCCCGTCCCCGGCCGGCGCGTCGGGTACCGCGAGCGAGGAGGTGCCCGGGTGAGCCGGACCGCTCTGCTGGTGACGCACACCGGCCGTCGACGTAGCACCGAGCACGCGCGGGCGGTGGCGGCGGACCTCATCGCGGCCGGCTTCGAGGTGCGGGTGGTGGCCGAGGAGGCCGACGACCTGGACCTGCCCGGTGTGGTGCCGGTGACCGGCCCCGAGGCCGCCGAGGGCGCCGAGATCGTCTTCGCCCTCGGCGGGGACGGCACGTTCCTGCGCGCCGCCGAGCTGGCCCGGCCGGCGAAGGCGCCGCTGCTCGGCATCAACCTCGGCAAGGTCGGCTTCCTCGCCGAGGCGGAGATCGACGACCTGGACAGCGCGGTACGTGACGTGGTCGGGCGCAACTACACCGTGGACGAACGGCTCACCCTCGACGTGACCGCCGAGTTCGAGGATGGCCCGACCATCGAGTCGTGGGCGCTGAATGAGATCAGCGTGGAGAAGGGCGAGCGCGCCCAGATGCTGGAACTGCTGGTCGACGTGGACGGTCGACCGCTGTCCCGGTACGGCTGCGACGGCGTGGTCTGCGCGACCCCGACCGGCTCCACCGCGTACGCGTTCTCCGGCGGCGGGCCCGTGGTCTGGCCGGAGGTGGAAGCACTGCTGCTGGTGCCGATCAGCGCGCACGCGCTGTTCAGCCGCCCGTTGGTGACCGCGCCGACGTCCACCGTCGCGATCACGGTCGACCCGTTCACCACCCTCGCGGTGCTGAGCTGCGACGGGCGGCGGGTGTACGACCTGCCCCCGGGCGCCCAGGTCACCGTGCGCCGGGGCGCGTTGCCGGTGCGGATCGTCCGGCTCAGGGCGCGTCCGTTCACAGACCGGCTGGTGGCCAAGTTCGACCTGCCCGTACAGGGCTGGCGCGGCAGCCGCCGCTGACTTCGCGGTCAGCGACCAGCGGGCCGACCCCAGGTCGACGGTTCGGTGTACCCGCGCCGGGCGGCAACCGGGTTACGGTAGGAGCGTCTCTGATTAGCTAAGCGATCCTGGGTT
>NZ_JBLROA010000137.1:0-5310 GCF_047921505.1 Micromonospora sp. SL1-18
TTGTTTTATACCCCGTGCTGGTGGGCCTGCTTTGGTGGGTTTGCTGGTGGGGATTCCTTTGGCAACATTTTGTTGCTGGGACAATATTGTCCGACAAGGTTTTTGTTGGAGAGTTTGATCCTGGCTCAGGACGAACGCTGGCGGCGTGCTTAACACATGCAAGTCGAGCGGAAAGGCCCTTCGGGGTACTCGAGCGGCGAACGGGTGAGTAACACGTGAGCAACCTGCCCTAGGCTTTGGGATAACCCCGGGAAACCGGGGCTAATACCGAATATGACCTGACATCGCATGGTGTTTGGTGGAAAGTTTTTCGGCCTGGGATGGGCTCGCGGCCTATCAGCTTGTTGGTGGGGTGATGGCCTACCAAGGCGACGACGGGTAGCCGGCCTGAGAGGGCGACCGGCCACACTGGGACTGAGACACGGCCCAGACTCCTACGGGAGGCAGCAGTGGGGAATATTGCACAATGGGCGGAAGCCTGATGCAGCGACGCCGCGTGAGGGATGACGGCCTTCGGGTTGTAAACCTCTTTCAGCAGGGACGAAGCGCAAGTGACGGTACCTGCAGAAGAAGCGCCGGCCAACTACGTGCCAGCAGCCGCGGTAAGACGTAGGGCGCGAGCGTTGTCCGGATTTATTGGGCGTAAAGAGCTCGTAGGCGGTTTGTCGCGTCGACTGTGAAAACCCGCAGCTCAACTGCGGGCCTGCAGTCGATACGGGCAGGCTAGAGTTCGGTAGGGGAGACTGGAATTCCTGGTGTAGCGGTGAAATGCGCAGATATCAGGAGGAACACCGGTGGCGAAGGCGGGTCTCTGGGCCGATACTGACGCTGAGGAGCGAAAGCGTGGGGAGCGAACAGGATTAGATACCCTGGTAGTCCACGCTGTAAACGTTGGGCGCTAGGTGTGGGGGGCCTCTCCGGTTCCCTGTGCCGCAGCTAACGCATTAAGCGCCCCGCCTGGGGAGTACGGCCGCAAGGCTAAAACTCAAAGGAATTGACGGGGGCCCGCACAAGCGGCGGAGCATGCGGATTAATTCGATGCAACGCGAAGAACCTTACCTGGGTTTGACATCGCCGGAAATCCTGCAGAGATGTGGGGTCCTTCGGGGCCGGTGACAGGTGGTGCATGGCTGTCGTCAGCTCGTGTCGTGAGATGTTGGGTTAAGTCCCGCAACGAGCGCAACCCTCGTTCGATGTTGCCAGCGCGTTATGGCGGGGACTCATCGAAGACTGCCGGGGTCAACTCGGAGGAAGGTGGGGATGACGTCAAGTCATCATGCCCCTTATGTCCAGGGCTTCACGCATGCTACAATGGCCGGTACAATGGGCTGCGATACCGTGAGGTGGAGCGAATCCCAAAAAGCCGGTCTCAGTTCGGATCGGGGTCTGCAACTCGACCCCGTGAAGTCGGAGTCGCTAGTAATCGCAGATCAGCAACGCTGCGGTGAATACGTTCCCGGGCCTTGTACACACCGCCCGTCACGTCACGAAAGTCGGCAACACCCGAAGCCGGTGGCCCAACCCTTGTGGAGGGAGCCGTCGAAGGTGGGGCTGGCGATTGGGACGAAGTCGTAACAAGGTAGCCGTACCGGAAGGTGCGGCTGGATCACCTCCTTTCTAAGGAGCACCATCCGTTGAAAGACGGTATGGAGCCCGCGGTCCGCGAATGTCGGGTCGGGGTGCTCATAGGCGGAGACACTGGTGAGTTCGGTTCTGGCAACGGCCAGGTCGTCTAGTACACGCCCCTGTGGGGGTGTAGGAACGGTGGTCTGGTGCGGCTGGGGCCGAGTGCTGAGCACCCTGTTGGGTCCTGAAAGAACAACTGTGTGGTTGTCTCTTTCGGAGCCATGTCCTCACCTGTGGGTGGGGGTGGTTGCCAGGCATGGCCTGGTCCCGCAAACCGTGATCCCGTGTGGGGTTGTAGGTGTGGGGCTGGTGGGTTGTGGGTTGGTCGTTTGTTGAGAATTGCACAGTGGACGCGAGCATCTTTGTGGTCAAGTTGTCAAGGGCGAACGGTGGATGCCTTGGCACCAGGAGCCGATGAAGGACGTGGGAGGCCGCGATAGGCCTGGGGGAGCTGTCAACCAAGCTGTGATCCCAGGGTGTCCGAATGGGGAAACCTGGCTGGAGTCATGTCCAGTCACCCACACCTGAACACATAGGGTGTGTGGGGGGAACGCGGGGAAGTGAAACATCTCAGTACCCGTAGGAAGAGAAAACAAATAGTGATTCCGTGAGTAGTGGCGAGCGAAAGCGGATTGAGGCTAAACCGGCTGCGTGTGATACCTGTCAGGGGTTGCGTGGTCGGGGTTGTGGGACCCTGCTGAGTGTGCTGACACATACTCGAGGAGTTACAAAATCAGTTGCTAGTCGAACAGTCTGGAATGGCTGACCGTAGACGGTGATAGTCCGGTAGGTGAAAGTGGCTGGTCTTCTGTGGGTGTTCCCGAGTAGCGGCGGACTCCTGAAATCTGCCGTGAATCTGCCAGGACCACCTGGTAAGCCTGAATACTTCCTGGTGACCGATAGCGGACGAGTACCGTGAGGGAATGGTGAAAAGTACCCCGGGAGGGGAGTGAAATAGTACCTGAAACCGTTCGCCTACAATCCGTCGGAGCCTTACGGGGTGACGGCGTGCCTTTTGAAGAATGAGCCTGCGAGTTAGTGGCATGTGGCGAGGTTAACCCGTGTGGGGGAGCCGTAGCGAAAGCGAGTCTGAATAGGGCGTTTGAGTCGCATGCTCTAGACCCGAAGCGGAGTGATCTAGCCATGGGCAGGCTGAAGCGCGGGTAAGACCGCGTGGAGGGCCGAACCCACCAACGTTGAAAAGTTGGGGGATGACCTGTGGTTAGGGGTGAAAGGCCAATCAAACTCCGTGATAGCTGGTTCTCCCCGAAATGCATTTAGGTGCAGCGTCGCGTGTTTCTTGCCGGAGGTAGAGCACTGGATGGTCTAGGGGGCCTACAAGCTTACCGAAATCAGCCAAACTCCGAATGCCGGTAAGTGAGAGCGCGGCAGTGAGACTGCGGGGGATAAGCTTCGTAGTCGAGAGGGAAACAGCCCAGATCACCAGCTAAGGCCCCTAAGCGTGTGCTAAGTGGAAAAGGATGTGGGGTCGCATAGACAACCAGGAGGTTGGCTTAGAAGCAGCCACCCTTTAAAGAGTGCGTAATAGCTCACTGGTCAAGTGGTTCCGCGCCGACAATGTAGCGGGGCTCAAGCACACCGCCGAAGCTGTGGCACTCACACTTTTATCTCGCCCGGTCTTGATGCTGGGTGCAGGTGTGTGGGTGGGTAGGGGAGCGTCGTGCCGTGGGTGAAGCAACGGGGTGACCTAGTTGTGGACGCGGCACGAGTGAGAATGCAGGCATGAGTAGCGAAAGAAGGGTGAGAAACCCTTCCGCCGGATGACCAAGGGTTCCAGGGCCAGGTTATTCCGCCCTGGGTGAGTCGGGACCTAAGGCGAGGCCGAGAGGCGTAGTCGATGGACAACGGGTTGATATTCCCGTACCCGCGTAGGAGCGACCCTGATGAACCTCGTTGTGCTAACCACCCGAACCGGCCGAGGTCTTCGGATCAGAGTTGGGGAGCGTGGGAACCTGGCGGGTAGTAGTCAAGCGATGGGGTGACGCAGGAAGGTAGCTGAGCCCGGCCGGTGGTTGTGCCGGGGTAAGCGTGTAGGCCGTGCTGTAGGCAAATCCGCAGCACATATAAGGCTGAGACGTGATGCCGAGCCGATTCAGGTGAAGTCAGTGATCCTATGCTGCCGAGAAAAGCCTCTAGCGAGTTCCGAGCGGCCCGTACCCCAAACCGACACAGGTGGTCAGGTAGAGAATACCGAGGCGATCGGGTGAACTGTGGTTAAGGAACTCGGCAAATTGCCCCCGTAACTTAGGGAGAAGGGGGGCCGGAGACGTGAAGCCCCGCGCGGGTGGAGCGTTGTATGGCCGCAGAGAGCAGGGGGAAGCGACTGTTTACTAAAAACACAGGTCCATGCGAAGAAGTAATTCGATGTATATGGACTGACGCCTGCCCGGTGCTGGAACGTTAAGGGGACCTGTTAGCTCTTCGGGGCGAAGCGGAGAACTTAAGCGCCAGTAAACGGCGGTGGTAACTATAACCATCCTAAGGTAGCGAAATTCCTTGTCGGGTAAGTTCCGACCTGCACGAATGGCGTAACGACTTCCCCACTGTCTCAACCACAGGCCCGGCGAAATTGCACTACGAGTAAAGATGCTCGTTACGCGCGGCAGGACGGAAAGACCCCGGGACCTTTACTATAGCTTGACATTGGTATCCGAATTAGCTTGTGTAGGATAGGTGGGAGCCGGTGAAGTCCATACGCCAGTATGGGTGGAGGCAATCTTGAAATACCACTCTGGTTGGTTTGGGTATCTAACTTCGGACCGTTATCCGGTTCAGGGACAGTGTCTGGTGGGTAGTTTAACTGGGGCGGTTGCCTCCTAAAGGGTAACGGAGGCGCCCAAAGGTTCCCTCAGCCTGGTTGGCAATCAGGTGTTGAGTGCAAGTGCACAAGGGAGCTTGACTGTGAGACTGACGGGTCGAGCAGGGACGAAAGTCGGGACTAGTGATCCGGCACTGGCATGTGGAAGCGGTGTCGCTCAACGGATAAAAGGTACCCCGGGGATAACAGGCTGATCTTCCCCAAGAGTCCATATCGACGGGATGGTTTGGCACCTCGATGTCGGCTCGTCGCATCCTGGGGCTGTAGCAGGTCCCAAGGGTTGGGCTGTTCGCCCATTAAAGCGGTACGCGAGCTGGGTTTAGAACGTCGTGAGACAGTTCGGTCCCTATCCGCCGTGCGCGTAGGATACTTGAGAAGGGCTGTCCCTAGTACGAGAGGACCGGGACGGACGAACCTCTGGTGTGCCAGTTGTCCCGCCAGGGGCACGGCTGGTTAGCTACGTTCGGAAGGGATAACCGCTGAAAGCATCTAAGCGGGAAGCTCGCTTCAAGATGAGGTATCCCACCACTCTTCGGGGTGGGTAAGGCCCCCAGCTAGACGACTGGGTTGATAGGCCGGAAATGTAAGCCCGGTAACGGGTTCAGTTGACCGGTACTAATAGGCCGAGGACTTGACTACTAAGCTGCTACGCGTCCACTGTGCAACTCCCGACAAACGAACAACAGACCACGTGGTGGTGTTGTTTGACATGTCGATAGAGTTACGGCGGTCATGGCGGAGGGGAAACGCCCGGTCACATTCCGAACCCGGAAGCTAAGCCCTCCAGCGCCGATGGTACTGCACTCGGGAGGGTGTGGGAGAGTAGGACACCGCCGGACAATCTT
>NZ_JBLROA010000138.1:0-5249 GCF_047921505.1 Micromonospora sp. SL1-18
GCCCAGGAAGTGGAGCCGCTCTTCCCGTTCGGACACGGACTGTCTTACACCTCGTTCCGGGTGGACAACCTGGTGGTCGCGCCCAAGCAGCTCGGCCCGAACGGCAAGCTCAAGGTGCAGGCGAACGTCACCAACACCGGCAAGCGGGCCGGTGCCGAGGTGGTGCAGGTCTACGTCTCGCTCCCCGACGCGGTCGGCGAGCCGCCTCGGCAGCTGAAGGGCTTCGAGAAGGTCTCCCTCGAGCCGGGCGAGACCAGGCAGGTGACCTTCCAACTGACCCCGAAGGACGTCTCGTACTGGGACACGCGGATCCACGACTGGGTGCTGCCGGCCGGGACGTACCAGGTGACGGTCGGCACCTCCTCGCGGGATGCCGCCGCAGTCACCGACACGTTCCGGGTCAAGCAGGCCACCAGCCTGCAATACGCCACCCTTGAGGCGCCCGCGGTCCTGCGACCCGGGGCGACAGGGACGGTGACCACCTCCTTCACCAACGACAGCGACGCCAAGGCCCACCAGGCCCAGCTCGCGTTGAACGCGCCGGAGGGGTGGACCGTGCAGGCGACCTCTACGACGACCTTCGATTCCGTGGCACCCGGCACGACGGTGAGCACCCGCTGGCAGGTCAGCCTCCCCGCGAACGCGAAGCCCGGGAACGCCCAGCTCGCGGCGGTCGCCGTCTACCAGGGCCGTGGTGGTCAGCAGACCAGCAAGGAGACCGCGACGTTCAGCGTGCCGTACGCCTCCCTGGAAGCCGCCTACAACAACATCGGGATCACCGACGACGCCGATCCGGAAGGGGGAACCCTCAACAGCTCCGGGGACAGCTTCTCCGCGCAGGCCCTCGCCGCTGTCGGGCTCGGCCGGGGAGCCAAGCTGACCCATGATGGCATCGACTTCACCTGGCCGGACGTGCCCGCCGGTACCCCCGATCACGTCGCCTTCGGCGGGCAGTTCATCGCCCTGGACGGCAGGGGGCAGGCGCTCGGAGTGCTGGGTACCTCCGTCAACGCAACCTTCTCGGACACGGGAGAGATCCACTACACCGACGGCACCACCCAGCGCTTCGACCTCACCCTGACCTACTGGCGACAGCAAAACCCTGTCAGAGGCAACGAACTGATCGCCCACACCACCTACAGCCATCGACGTGGGCAAGGTCGGCTCAACTCGCAGGGCAACATCTTCTACGCCGCGATTCCCCTGGACCCGAACAAGACAGTCGCTGAGGTCACGTTGCCCAGCGACGGCCAGATGCACATCTTCGCCTGGGGGATCAAGCCATGACAGGAATCCAGCGAATTGAGGAGGGTGCGGTGATTCGCGCCGTTACAAGATCCGTTACAAGACGACCCATCGCGACGTTTGCAGGCCTTTGTGTCCTGCTCGCGTTGGCGTTCGTCGCCCCCGCCGGTGCGCGTGCGGCCGCGGATGAAAGTTCCTGTCCGTGGGTCGGCTCTTCGGCTTCCGCGGACGAGCGGGCTCAGGCAGTGCTGGCGAAGATGACGCTGGATGAGAAGGTCAGCACCCTGGGGCTGAACGGAAGCCCGGACGGCTACCAGAACTACTTCCCGGCGATTCCCCGGTTGTGCGTCCCTCGGCTGATCCTGCAGGACGGCCCTGCCGGGGTGGCCCAGGGCTTCACTGGTGTTACCCAGTTGCCGGCTCCGATGAGCGTTGCGGCGACCTGGGACCGCTCGGTGGCCACGAATTATGGCACCGTTCTGGGCACCGAGGCGTGGGGCAAGGGCATCCACGTCGCGCAGGGTCCGATGCTCAACCTCGCCCGGGTGCCGCAGGGCGGCCGGGACTTCGAGACCTACGGCGAGGACCCGTACCTGGCCGGGCAGTTGGGCGTCGCCAACATCGCCGGTATCCAGGGCGTGGGGGTGATGGCGAACGCCAAGCACTATTTCGCCAACAACCAGGAGACCAACCGCGAGTCGATCAACGAGCACATCGACGAGCGGACGCAGCGCGAGATCTACCTGCCCCACTTCGAGGCGGCGGTCAAGGACGGCAACATCGCCTCAGTGATGTGCGCCTTCAACCAGATCAACGGCGAGTACTCGTGCCAGAACAGCCGGATCCTTTCCGGCATCCTCAAGGGTGAGTGGGGTTTCAAGGGGTTCGTGCGCTCCGATTGGGGGGCCACCCATTCGACGTCGGCTGCCTACAGCGCGGGCATGGATCTGGCCAAGCCCAGCAGGGCTGACCTGCGGTCGGCGGTCGACCAGGGCTTGATCCCCATGTCGCGGATCGATGACGGGGTCCTGCGGGTCCTGCGGGTCATGTTCGAGTACGGGCTGTTCGAGCGCCAGCCGACGGGGACGAAGGACAGCGTTGTCACCACGCCTGAGCACGCGGCCATCGCACGGGACGTGTCTGCGCAGGGCACCGTGCTGTTGAAGAACTCGGCCGGCGTCCTTCCGCTGGACAACACGAAGATCGGCTCGATCGCGGTGCTCGGCAACAACGCCGCTGACGATGTCTACAGCGGTGGAGACGGCAGCGCGGCGGTCGTGTCGCCCTATGTCGTCAGCCCGCTCCAGGGGATCACGGACCGGGCCGGAAAGAGCGTGACGATCAACCACCCGGCCGGGCAGCCGAACGGCGATGGTGCGTTGCCGCCTGTCTCGTCGGACTACCTGACGCCGCCCTCCGGCGAAGGGAACGGCCTCGAGGCCAGCTACTACAACAACAAAAACCTCACCGGAAAGCCGGTGCTCACCCGCGTCGACCCCAACATCGACGTCGACTGGGCGGGCTCGCCGGGCGGTGGCGTCAACGCCAACAACTTCTCCGTGCGCTGGACCGGTACGCTCACCCCGCCGAAGACCGGCACGTACACGTTCTCGCTGCTCAGCGAGGACGGCTCGCGGCTCTACATCGACGGCAAGCTCGTCATCGACAACTGGGACGCGCGCAACCATCCTGACGCCAAGTGGGGAACGGTCGACCTCGAGGCCGGCCGGAATTATGCGATCAAGGTTGAACACTTCAAAGGCACCAGCGGCAAGGCGCACCTCGGCTGGGCCGATGTGGCCCAGATGCGGCAGGACGCCGCCGCCGCGGCGAAGGAGTCCGATGTCGCGGTCGTGGTCGCCAACGACCGGCGCACCGAGGGCAGGGATCGGCCGAACCTGCAACTTCCGTTCGAGCAGGACAAGCTGATCGAGGCGGTCGCTGCGGCGAATCCGAACACGATCGTGGTGCTCAACACCGGTGGCCCGATGCTGATGCCGTGGGCCGACAAGGTCGCCGGCATTATGGAGGCGTGGTACCCGGGCCAGGAGGACGGCAACGCGCTGGCGGCGGTGCTGTTCGGGGATGTGAACCCGTCGGGCAAGTTGCCGATGACGTTCCCGAGCGACGAGTCAAAGACGCCGGTGAGCAGCCCGGAGCGCTGGCCCGGCGTGGACGGTCAGGCGTATTACACGGAGGGCCTGCAGGTCGGCTACCGCTGGTATGACGCCCAGGGCGTGGAGCCGCTCTTCCCGTTCGGGCACGGGCTGTCCTACACCTCGTTCCGCGTGGATCAGCTGGTGGCGGCCCCCAAGCAGCTGAGTTCCGACGGACGCCTGACGGTGCAGGCGAACGTGACGAACACGGGTCCCCGCGCCGGTGCGGAGGTGGTGCAGCTTTACGTCGGGATGCCGGCTGGTGTTAACGAGCCGCCGAAGCAGCTCAAGGGTTTCCAGAAGGTGTCGCTGAAGCCGGGGGAGACCAAGCAGGTCACCTTCACCCTCTCCCCGCGCGACCTCTCTTACTGGGACACCAGGGAGCGCGGCTGGGTTTTGGCGGCCGGTGATTACAAGATCATGGTGGGTACGTCGTCGCGGGACATCGCGGTCAGTGACACGATCCGGGTGAAGAAGGCGATCGGACCGCGGTACCTGACGGCGACGGGGCCGGCGATCATCGACCCCGGCACCACGGCGACGGTGACCACCTCGTTCACCAACGACAGCGCGTACGCGGTGCATGATGCCGCGATCGCGTTGTCGCATCCGGAGGGCCTGGTGGTGAAGGCGAGCTCGCCGACATCGTTCCAGCAGGTGGGGCCGGGCCAGACGGTGACCACGACCTGGCAGGTCACGGCGCCGGAAGGCGCGACACCGAACGAGCACCAGCTCGTCGGGACCGCGACCTACCAGGCGTCCCAGGGTGCGACGCAAAGCTCTGACTCGGTCACGGTGACGGTGCCGTACACGTCGCTTGCGGCGACGTTCAACAACGCCGGGGTCAGCGACGACAGCGACATCGACGGGGCGAGCTTCGACAGCGTCGGCGACAGCTACTCGGCGCAGCTGCTCGCCGCGGCGGGCATCTCGCCGGGAGCCGCCGTCGAGCACAAGGGGCTGACCTTCACCTGGCCCGACGTTGTGGGGGAGCCGAACAACGTTGTCGCACAGGGGCAGACGGTGGCCCTTTCCGGGTCGGGCACCCGCTTGGGGATTCTGGGCGCCGCCAGCGGTGGCAAGGCCTCCGGTATCGGCACCGTGCGCTACAGCGACGGGACGACGAGCAGCTTCACCCTCACGCTCGGTGACTGGTGGAGCGGCCCGATCGCAGGAAACGACGCGGTCGCGTCCACGCCGTATGTGAATTCGCAGGGGATCGGCGGTCGTGAGCGGGGGCAGCGCCAGCATACGGTGTATGTGTTCTACGCCGAGGCGCCGGTCACGGCCGGCAAGCAGGTGGTGGCGGTGACCTTGCCCACCGGCGGCTCAAGCAGCTCGGGCCAGATCAGCGGATTGCACCTCTTCGCCCTCGCGGTCGGGTAGCACACTCGGCCACGGCCACCCGACCCAGCAACGCAAGGTGAGCGTCTATTACAGCTCGGTTCCGCTCGATCAGGAAAGGACGGTGGTCGCGGTGACGCTGCCGAATGTGAGCTCCGTAGCGGCGAATGGCATCACCTCGCTGAATGTCTTCGCGATGTCGATCGGCTCCTGAACGAGTAGTTCCGGACCGGCTGGTCGAGCAAGGGCGCCGTGGTAACACGGCGCCCTTGCCTTCGTGGGGCAGATCGCGACGACCATCGGCAGCAGGCATGACCGCGTCTCAAACAGGGGCTTGACATCGACTTCCAGCTCTACGAAGGTGGCCGGAGGTCATACCAGAAGCGCCCAGTTGAATTGCGCTTCTTGCAGAGGGTGGCCAGAGGTCATACCCTCCGCCATCCGTTTACGAGGAGGTCTCGGTGTCCCGAACCATCCGCCAACTCGCCTTGTTGACTTCTGCCG
>NZ_JBLROA010000139.1:0-5119 GCF_047921505.1 Micromonospora sp. SL1-18
GAGGGCGTCACGGTCGAGGCGGAATTCACCGGGGCCCACCTGTTGCACCTAGCTGCGGCTGGTTGCGTCCTGAACGACATATACCGGGAGGCAGGCAAACTCGGCATCCGCATCGACGGGGTACGTGTATCGGCTGACGGTGGTTTCGACACGCAGACGTGGATATCGAGCGGCATCACCTACCAGGTCGAGCTGAGCTCACCCGCGTCCGTCGAGGAACTTGCCGTGCTGCTGGATCGTGTCGACGATGTCGCCGAGATCCCGCGGGCGATTCGAGCCGGGACCACGGTACGGAGAAGCTGACTTGCCCCCTTGCCTCCCAAGCTCGCACCGATCGACCCTCCAGCGGTGAGCCGATTGCGCCGGCTTCACCATCCGTAAAGCGTCGACGCGCCCGGTCGGCGCAGTGAGCGGACGCCCGCGCATTACTCGTTGATGAGCTGCTCTCGAAGAATGTCTGCGTGCCCACAGTGCTGGGCGAGCTCGCGCAGCACGTGGAGATACACCCACCGCAGCGGAAGCGGACCCCGCCGGTGTCCGTGAAGGATGTCGTCCAGACCCAGGGATGACGTCGCATGGCGTGATGCTTCGCAGGCTTCGCGGTGTGCGTGCTGGACGGTGGCGATCGTGTCGTCGTCATCGAGGATGAACGACTCATCTGACGTCGCAGGGATGCCGGTCTCGGCGCGCGACCGGCACGTGACGGCTTCGTCAAACCAGACCTTCTCGACGAAAGTCGCGTGCTTCACAAGACCCAGCAGCGTGGTCCGGGAGGCCACCAACGATCGGCGCACCTGTTCCTCTGTCAGCCCGTCCAAGCAGCCATTGAGCGCGCCGCGGTGCTCGTCGAGGAACGCATCGAACTGGGCACGGGCTGGCTGTGCGACGACATGGTCGGCGAAGGTAGGCGGGTAGGAAGGCATGGGCGAAGCATTCCAGACCGTCGCCCAGGAGCAACTAGCGGACATCGACACGAGCGGTCGGCTGACTTGTAGGCCTCGCAGGTGCGGCCCCTGGCGCCCGGCCGGCGGCAGATGAGGGCGCCGTACCAAAGGTCGAGGTCGCCGGAGGATGCGTCAGAGCGGTGCGTCGCCGAAGCTCAACTCGTTGCCGTCCGGGTCGTAGAAGTCCGCTTTGCGTACGCCGTTGGGGTACGTCTCCCGCTTTGCCGGCTCGACCCCGCGGTCCGCGGCAGCGGCGATGAACGCATCGAGGTCGTCCACGAAGATGGTGAGCAGCGTGTGGCCTGCATGTGTGGGTCGGTGCTCGATGAAGATTGACCGATGCTCGGCCAGCTCCCACACGGCTTCCGCATCACTGGCCACATAGGACGGCGGAGCGCCGAGGAGCTTCTCGTACCACGCCAGGGCGGCGGGATAGTCGCCGACCGAGATGCCTGCGTAGAGGTCGATTGGCATCGGCACATGGTACTTGCCACGGAGCAGGGGCAAAGCACTCTCTTCGGCAAGTCCGGGCGTTCTCAGATCCGCCAGCCGACTACCGACAGTAACGCTCGATCGGCGGCATTTTAAGGGCGTTGGGCGATGCCTGGCACGCGGAGGACGGTCGCCGCCGTCGATCAGTAGCGTGAGCCCGGGTGATCCGAGGGAAGGCGCGGCGTGGGTTCTCCCGCTAGGCTCGCGCCGGTGATGACCCGGACAACCCCTGAGCGGCCGCTGGATCTCGGTGAGTTGTTCCCCGGCGTTGACGCGTTTGCGCGAACCGCCACGCGGCTGCATCCGCGGCCCGGCGACCCCGATGTGGGACGAAGCCACGTCGGCGGGACGTTGTTGTGGCCCGCCGATGAGCCGTGGCCAGTCTGCGCAGGGCCGCATGCTGTTCGCCAGGAGACCCCGATTGCGCCGGACCTCGTCGCCCGGATGCAGGCGGGAGACTGGGCCGCGATGCAGCAACTGGCTCGGGAAGTTCCCGGCTTCGCCGGCACGATGACCACGGACCAGGGCTCGGTCGCGATCGGCTCCGTGACCGTGTCCGAGCCGACACCGAGCCCGATGGTGGCGGTGGCCCAGCTGCACGCTGTCGATGTTGCGGATCTGCGCTGTCCCGATGACGCCGATCTGTTGCAGGTGCTGTGGTGCCCGAATCAGCACCGCAACGGGGACTACGCGGGACCGGCAGTCCAACTGCGGTGGCGCACGGCGAGCGGCGTCACCAACGTGCTGCCGGCACCGCCGCCGCCCACTGTCGCCGGGGACTATCTGCCCCGTCCGTGCGTCCTACACCCGGAACAGGTCATCGAGTATCCCTGGTGGCAGGAGCTACCGGCGGAGTTGGGCCAACGGATCCGGCGGTGGGACGACAGCCGTCAGCTTGGTGAGGAGACCTACTTCTCCGTGTCACAAGCGCCGGGGTGGAAGGTCGGCGGATACGCAAACTGGGAAGTATCCGATCTGCGGCCGATGGACTGCCCTACCTGCCGCCAGCGCATGGACCTGCTGCTTACCATCAGCTCCAGCGAATCCGATGCTGGGAGCTGGCTGCCGGTGGAGGAATCCCACCTGCAGCCGTCGTGGGCCGGCCCCGAGTGGAGGGCCGTCAACGAGCCAACCGGTATCACGGTTGGCCGGCGCGGCAGCCTTCGCATCTTCGCCTGCTTCAAGTGCCCCGCAACGCCGTACAGACTAGACCTTCAGTGACCCGCCCGGATCGACGCCGTCTCCTCGCCAGCGAGCGACCTGCGAGTTATACGTTCAAGGCTACTCGGGCAGGAACGGCGCGAAGTGCTCGGCCACTAGGTCGGCCACGGCTTCGGCGTCACGGGATCCGTCGACCTCGATGACGCGGACCCCCAATCGATGCGCGTTGCGGACCGCGTCTGCGGCGATCAACCGATCCCGCTCGACGCGGTTGCGTTGAGCGAGTTGCGGGTCGCTGACCTGATGACCGATGGCGCCTGCGCGGGGTAGCCGGGCGACCTGGCGTTGCCGGAACTCCTCGGTCGCGACCATGACCACCATCCTGCCGATAGAGCCGGCGACCGGGGCGACCAGTTCTGGGCGTAGACCCCAGCCCTCTGCAAGAATGGGCCGAGGGGAGACGAGGGCACGCAGGTCGTCTTGCACCCACTGGAAACGGTCCGGGAAGTCGGCGATGACCCGATCGGCCATCTCTTCTGGCGTTGCTTGGATCCAGACTGCCTCCCAGTCCGGTCCGGTTGGGGACTCGCCGCGACGGACGCGCTGTGCTATCCGCCGATCATCATGACCGCGAGCATCGTGGTAGTCGTAGTGGTAATGGGTGAGGCCGTACCGCTCAGCGAGAATGCCGGCGACAGTGGATTTCCCGGCCCACTGGCCGCCTCCGATCCACAGGGCGCGTTGGAGCGTGGTGAAGGGGTCCCATTTCATGTGTCACAGCGTGGAACCCCCGCGCTACAAGATCAAGTCTTGTTCTTCGTCCGAGGACTTGATTATCTAGATAACGTCACGATTGCTGCCCGCCCGTTCCTGTAGGTCTCGCTGAATCCGCTGGCCGGCTCGCGGGCGATTGAAGGCTCGGAGGTGCCTCGCCTGACAGCACAAGCTGTCACCACCGGGGCTGCTTTGCGCTCAGGACAGCAACCAGCCTGGGGTGTGCGTACTGAAAAGTTGAGCGGCCGAAACCGGGCGGCACAGGCTCACCGAGAGATTCACAGCCCAGGTCAGAAGCGCCGGTCACTGAAAAGATCAGAGAGAACCGACATTCGTCTACGTCGTCAACGGCGCCGTCACCCGCGTCCGCGCCGTCAAACCCGGCGGCACCTGGCACGAGGACGGCCGCGGGTACGTCGACGCGCCCCTCACCAAACCGCTCACCGACGTCCAGCTCGCCGAGCAGTTCCCCACCCTCCTCGGTCAGGCCCGTCCGCACGTCCGCGGCAAGATCCGCGAATACCTGCCGCTCTGACCAGCGAGTCCCCACGCACGGCACTGACACCAACCGAGCAACCGCTGACAGCTTGATGAGCAATGAGCACTGACATCTCAGCGATCAATCTCAGCGGCAGGGCACGTCTGGACCGGCTGCTGCCGCTCGCCGCCTCTCGGCCGGTCATCGGGACACGGCGCAGGTCCGGACGGCAATTGGGCCTACGACGTTTCACGCTCCTTCTCGTAGGTTGACGCCAAGCCCCTGAGATCAGGAGCCAACCGCTGGCAACGCCAGCTCGATCAATTCGTCCACGGACCACTGGTCGTTGGCGTGCCGGCCGTACCTGACGGCAACCACTCGACCGGCCGGGTCGATCAGGAAATCCGCGGGCAGGCCGAGCACCGTCTCGCCGTGCCGAGGGCCGGGTGAGCCGCCGTTGCGCAGGCCGCGCAGCACCATCGGGTACACCCTCGGCTTGAGCGGCGTGGTCCAAGCGCGCGGGTCTGTTACCGCGCGGCGCGACGCCTCGACGCCGAATTCGGCGTAGAGCAGCCGCTGAGGGTCGGCGACCACCGCGAACGGCAGGTCGGCCTGATGCGGCAGCATGTCTTCGGCCGGCGAGTGGAACACGGCCACCTCGTGAATTCCCGCGGCCCGGATGTCGGCGTGGCGGCGGGCCACGGAACGTAGGTGGAGGTTGCAGACCGGGCATCCCGCGTACCGGCGGAACTGCAGGTGGACGAGCCGTTCTGGATCGGGGATCGGTACGGCCTCGGAGCGGATCGTGGTCAGTACTCGTGGCGCGATCGTGTGGCCGGCTGACAGCTGAGGCATGGGCGTCGCCTCCGAAAAGCTCAGCTGACGTGGGTCAGCTTGTCGGGGTTGGTAAGGGCGTATACGCCGGTGACAGCACCGTCCTCCGGCGCGATGTCGAGGACGAGCACCGCGAACGGCACACCCTCGGACCGCAGCACGACCGCCAGGTCGCCGTTTGCGTTGCGGTACACGGCGTCAACGCCGGGCCGCGGGTGGAAGCTGCCGGCCGCGAGCATCCGGGCCACCTTGTCGCGCGCGTGTACGCCGCGCAGACCGGCCATCCGGGCCTTGCCTCCGCCGTCGGTCCACACCGTGACCTCGGGTGCCAGCAGTTCCAGGAAGGCGTTCAGGTCGCCGCCGAGCAGGGCCGCCAGGAACCGGTCGGTGACCTGCTTGCGCGTCTGGGCGTCGGCTGGGAACCGTGGCCGGCGGC